>JAIRTG010000192.1 GCA_031255055.1 Prevotellaceae bacterium | reverse complement strand
AATAACCGCTCTCAACAGTATATGCATATGGCTGTACGGATATGGATATAGCATAGCCGCCGGCAAAATTAATCTATACCTGTTAGATATCCTGTACGGCGTTGACTGAAGGCTTACATTGAAACTACAGTTTCATAAAGAGGAAACTGCGGTTTCAACTCCACAAACTAAAGTTTCAACTCTATATGGTCTTGCTGCATGGTAGCGCCGAAAGTTATTTCTTCTTTCGCACTTGATAAAATATAGGGGGGACTAATCTGTAATCTGTGTAAGTCGCGTAGCGACCGATCTCGATAGCCGGTGGATTTATCCGCTGGAAATAAACACCGTCTAAAAACAGGTGGAAATGAGGTCGCCGCCGGAGTAAAAATGTGTTTTACCTCAGTCTGTTGAGCGATTTCACCAACGCTTCGTCTTTTCCGATGGCACGTACCGCCAAAACGGTCAGGATGACATTCACAAGCGGAAACGCACAGACGATACGCAAATACCAATCGGTTGCCAGTTGTTGTTTTGCCAGCCAGATGTAAATGAATAACAGCGCGTAGAAGCCAAACATCAGCACGATGTTGAATATCGACAGACGAATTTGTATCAGCCGCTTTTTGAACAATAAGATTGTCGCCAAAGCGACGAGAGGAACTATGGCGCTGATAACCGTCAGACACCAAGTGGTCAGTTTAAGTGTATTTTCGGTGTCACCGGTCTGAAATACGCCTTGACGGGTCAATCGATAGACCAACGCGCCGGATTTGTCATACAGATCTACCATCGGCGAAAAGAGCATAATGCACGAAAGGACGACAACAAGTAATAAATAAAGAGTTTGAATACGCTGTATCATAACTACTGATTAATTCAAAGATTTAACGTTTTATATCGGGTATTAACTGTCAAGTTTTTTCACTTCACCGTCTTTCAGCCTGTATCTTTCGCCGGTTTCGGGACAGACGGCCATACCGGTTTCGTCGAAATGGAGGCGATTGCCGTATTCGCCCACCCAACCGATTTGTCGGGCGGGATTGCCCACTACTAAAGCGTACGCCTTTACCTGCTTTGTGACGACGGCTCCCGCTCCGATCAAGGCAAACGTGCCGATTTCGTTTCCGCATACAATAGTGGCGTTGGCGCCGACGCTTGCCCCTTTCCGAACGAGTGTTTTTTTATATTCACTTCTACGGCTCACGTGGCTTCTCGGATTAATCACGTTGGTGAACACGACCGATGGCCCCAAAAAGACGTCGTCTTCACAAATGACGCCGGTATAGACGGATACGTTGTTCTGTATTTTTACATTTTTCCCCAAAACGACATCCGGCGAAATAACGACGTTTTGTCCCAGGTTGCAGTTTTCGCCGATGACGCAGTGCGACATTATGTGCGAAAAATGCCAGATTTTCGTTCCTTCGCCGATGATGCAATCGGAGTCGATTACTGCTGTTTCGTGCGCAAAAAAACTGTTTTTCATTTCTTGTCAGGCTTTCTTATTTTCTACAAATGCTAAAACATGTCGTGTGATGTATTCCAACTGTTCGCTCGACAGTTCGGTGTGCATGGGGAGCGATAAAACCGTAGCCGATAGCGCTTCGGCTACTGGAAAATCACCGATTTTATATTTCGAGCTTCGATATGCTTTCTGTACGTGAAGCGGAATCGGATAGTAAACCATGCTCGGAATTCCTTTTTCTTTCAAGTAGGCTTGCAATTTTTCCCTGTCCACATTTTGCAGTTTCAATGTGTATTGGTGAAACACATGGGTGGATGAGGCGGTGCGTCCCGGCGTAATCAATTTATCTGTGTTTGAAAAGGCGGTGTCATAATAGGCGGCTACGGCTTGGCGGGCGGCGATGTATTCGTTCAAAAAGTTTAGTTTTACCTGTAAAACAGCCGCCTGTATGGAATCCAGGCGGCTGTTTACGCCGATCCGGTCGTGGTGGTAACGGGTTTCCATGCCGTGGTTGGCAATCGAGCGCATTTTTTTTGCCAAGTCATCGTTATTTGTGAAAATGGCGCCTCCGTCACCGTAGCATCCCAAATTTTTTGAGGGGAAAAAGGAGGTGCAGCCCACATCACCCATACATCCCGACTGTACTTGTCGTCCGTCTGAAAACGTGTAAACTGCGCCGATTGACTGACAGGCGTCTTCAATTACATAGAGGTTGTATTCTTTCGCCACTGCGAGAAGGTCTTCCATGTCGACATTCAAGCCGAAAAGGTGTACGGGAACAATTGCTTTTGTTTTTGGAGTGATGGCTTTTTTCAGGGCGTCGATCGATATGTTGTGTGTGTGATAGTCGACGTCGACCAGCACGGGCGTAAGCCCTAACAAGGCGACAACTTCGGCTGTGGCAATGAACGTAAAAGCGGGTGCGATGAGTTCGTCTCCCGGCTGCAGATCCAGCGCCATCAGTGCAATTTGGAGTGCGTCGGTTCCGTTTCCGACGGGAATCACGTGTTTTACATTCAAATAATTTTCCAACTCTTGTTGAAATTCGACTACTTTCCCTCCTTTGATAAATGCGGTGGAATCGATCACCTCTTGAATACCCTTATCAACAGCTACTTTTATTTTTTCATATTGACTTTTTAAGTCAACCATTTGAATGTTTTTCATCAAAATCTCCGTGTTTTAGTTGTTTTCCAGCAAAAACTCCACTTCGTCGGGTTCCATTCTTACATTGAATATGTTTTTGGTATCGACCTGCAATTCCAGTTTCATTTTGCCGTCGTTATCTGCAATTAATTTTTGACAGTCGAAAATCGCCGAAATACCGTCTTCGTTTATCATGTTGAAAAGCGACATGCCGACGTTGTAGGTCACTTGGACGGTGGCGGGAAAGGTGATAACCCGCATCCCTTCGGGTACGTTGATCGTTGTGATCGGAACAATGAGTTGTTTTTCGGTGAAGCGGTCAACGTCAATTTCTACGCTTACATTGTCAACAGAGTAGCGTAAGAAATCAAGTGTTTGGAGCTTGTATTCCGACGATATGCTGTTGTTGAGTTTGTTCAGGACGATAGCCTCTGTTTTTACGTTTGTCAAGGAGTCGAGTTGGCGGAATGTTCCCGAAACGGTCACCGAATCGGGAATAACGCGAATGTCATTCATTATATAGTACTGTGAAGCGGTTTTGATGTCTGCAACCAGTTCGATGGGCAATACTTTAGAGTGTAGTTTATCGATTTCTATGACAATTGAGTCCGGATTTATCTTGATGACCGAAGTTGTTGCCAGCAGTTTGGATGACAAGCTGCTATAAATCTGCTCGCGACCTATCACCATTCTTTTTTGTCCGTCGAGGTGTTTGTTTACGTCCAAGAGTAAGGGAGTGATGTTGCTCCGGCGGTATGAAAACAGGCGCAGGCCTTCTTCGGCCACTGTGATGGTGATGGTGTTTGGTGGGTTGTTTGTGATGGCGATATCTTGTGGTAGTCCGATGTAGCGTACGGGGAGATTGATGTTTGTTTCGCGTTCTTTGTTCAGTGCGTTGGCAAACCAAAAACAGAAAGAAAGAAATAGAAAGAACAGAAAGCTCAAAACATTTTTTGAGATAAAAAATGCTTTAAGCTTCCACCATATCACTTTGAGTCTACGTTTTGAGCTGTTTTCAGCCATGCTGTAACTCTTATCGTTATTTTGCCTGTTGCTGTTGCCGAATGTCTTCAGGGGAGAGGTATACGGAGTTTTTGTCTACTCTTATGCGTACATTTTCGGCGATTTCAATGTCGACGGTTGCTTCTTTTATTTCTCTAACGCGGCCATAAACTCCGCCCGAGGTGATGACTTTATCGCCGGGTTTCATGGCTTCACGTTGTTTTTTTATTTCTTTCTGGCGTTTCGACTGCGGACGAATCATGAAAAAATAAAATACCGCGAAGATTAACACCATCATTAAAATCATTTGCATTCCGCCTCCTTTGGGATCGGCGGCAGGGGCTTCTGCCTGTAATAGTACATGTAATAAGTTCATATTTTTCTTTCGTTTGTTTTCTTAATTCTGCAAAGGTATGGTTTATTTTTTTTATTTGGAATTAAACATCACTACTTTTGTCAATTTATTTTCGGACTTTAAAAAATTGACAATATTGTCCAAAATCCCGTTAACAAAGTTAGCGCTCTTTTCGGTGCTGTAGAATTTGGCTATTTCGATATATTCGTTCAGGCTGACATTTATCGGGATGGTGGGGAAATTTATAATCTCGGCAAGGGCGATTTTGAGGATAAGAATGTCCATGAAGGCGATGCGGTCGTAGTCCCAATTTTTCGTAAAGCGGCTGATTAATTCCTGATATTCGTCCGAACGTGAAATGGTTTGAGTCAACAGTTCTTTGGCGAATTCCCAGTCTTGCTCACCCCTGAATTTTGGCATCAAAGCCTGATTATCTTCTTTTTCGGATTCAAAGTGTTTGATGGTTTTTATGATGAAACTGACAACAAGTTCAATGTCGTCGAACCAGTAAATGCTTTGTTCTTCGAGTGATTCTTCCAATTCTTTGTCGGATAGAATGATTTTCTTGTAGATTTTACGCCAGATCGATTTATCGGCTTCGTAGGTTGTCGTGTCGGCGTTCATGTATTCCGAATAAAAGCCGGAAGCTATGATTTTTTCGTACATGCTTTTGATAATGTCCTGATAGTTGACCCACGACAATTTTCTTTTTGAAAAATAATCTTTCAACTGTTTGTTTGCTTCAAGCTGTCTGATGAATTTATTTTCGACAAAACGGGTGTTTGGATGTAAATCTTCTTTGGTAGGCACTAATTTGTTACGTCCGGCATCTATGCGGAGATCTGCGTAACGGGTGATCTCGATCGACAATTGTAAAAGATGAAAATACAAATCGTATGTTTTTTCGATACTGAAGAGAAGCTCTTTTTCGGCAAGCGACAGGGAGTGATTTCCACCCTTATAAAAGGAATATAAAATCTGAACAATTTTTATACGTAATAAAACTCTATTTATCATGTAAATATATTAAGAACATTTTTTTGAGGTGCAAAGGTAATCGTTTTCGGATTATATTTCTAATTTTTATTTTCAAAAATAGATTTATTTACGCTCGAGAAATAAATTTGACTCTCTGAAAGAGAAAAAATGCTAATTAGTTTGACAAATTGGAAAAAAACACAGAAATTTGGGCATTGATTTTACAGATATTTTTTACCGGTTACAAAAAAACCACTTTATAACTACTTTATTATGGATGTAGAAAAAAGAAAAACAGAGATGGAGAAGAAAGAGAATGATATTATCTATTCGAGAGCGGTAAAAGCCGGACGAAGGATTTATTATTTGGATGTTAAAAAAAGTCGTAACGATGATTTGTTTTTAGCAATCACTGAGAGTAAAAAGAAAATCACAGGGTCGGTTGATGATATTCAGGTTTCGTATGAGAAACATAAAATCTTTCTGTACAAAGAAGACTTTGATAAATTCACTGATGGCTTGAAAGATGTGGTTGGGTTTATCAAAAGTGAAATGGAAAAGTCGGAAGCTCCTGAAGTTCAAAAGCAATCGAGAGTTGAAGATGTCGGCGGAAGCAGCGGCGAAGGAGAATCAAAAGGAAGAAGTTTTTTCGATAAATTTAAATTTTAAGCGCTTGCAACCCATATAGAAAAGATTGAACGATACGTTCAATCTTTTTTTTGATGTATAAATTCCTCCGCTCTATCCAGCGCATCCGGTTTGCCGACGTCAATCATTTGGTAATTTTCGGGAATATACGCTTTAATCGGGTAATCGCCTGACGCCGAAATATAAAAATCCGTCACAGAAAATACCTTTCCATACGTTTTCATCTGCGCCAAAGCCGCTGCCGACAATAGCTGTATACCCGAAAATGCTAACTGCCGGTAATCCCCGATTGCTTTCAAGTTCGCAGGTTTTACGTCGCCCGTATCAATATTTGTCCATCCTTTCAAGCACAAATCATCGTCAAACAAAAAGTAGCGGGACGTTTCGCGCGGACTTGCCACCAACGTTGCAAAAGCTCCGTGATTCCGGTGATACCGCACAAAATCGGTCAGATTGATGTTGGACAAAATGTCCACATTGTGCACCAGAAAAGCCTTTTCGCCCTCGAAAAAATCCGCCGTATGCACAATACCACCGCCTGTATTCAAAAGCTCTTGGCGCTCATCCGAAATCAAGATATTGATGTTGAAGTTATTCTTCGACTGCAAAAAATCAATAATCAGATCGGGGAAATGGTGCACATTGATAACAATATCCGCAAAGCCCGACGATTTCAGCTTTTCGATCACATGTTCCAGCAACGGTTTTCCACCAACCGACACTAAGGCTTTCGGCAGCGTATCCGTTATCGGTTTCAAACGGGTGCCCAAACCCGCAGAAAAAATCATCGCTTTCATCGCTTATGTTGTTTTGGGTGCAAATATTTCTTCTTTGTTCTGTTCACGGTGAACCAAATCGACCTCTACTCCGAATTTGGTATGGATGTGTTCAGCCATTTTCCGGGCCGAATAAACCGAGCGATGCTGTCCGCCGGTACAGCCAAAACTCACCATCAAATTCGTAAATCCCCTGTCGATATACCGTTGCACCGATGCGTCAACCATGCTGTAAGCATGTTCGAGCAGTTTGGTAATCTCGCCGTCTTCTTCCAAAAAATGAATGACCGCTTCGTCCAGCCCTGTGAAATGAGTATATCGTTCGTATTTTCCGGGATTGTTCACCGCCCTGCAATCGAACACAAACCCGCCGCCGTTTCCCGAATCATCGTTCGGAATACCTTTTTTGTACGAAAAACTATATATTTTCACCACCAAAGGCTTTCTGACATTCACTTCTTTGAACTGTTTCAATTCGGCCATCTGTTTCAGCGCTTTCAGCAAATAGGGACAGTCGATTTTTTTCTCGTCCGTTTCGTTCAAAACAGTCCTTAGATTGTCCATCGCGTATGGGATGCTCTGCAGAAAATGCGGTTTTTTCTCGAAATACCCCCTGAAACCATACGCCCCCAGAACCTGTAATGCCCTGAAAAGAACATAATTTTTCAATTGCTCTCTAAAATCGCGCTCGTCTACATCTATGTACCTCTTTAGGGACGCCAGATATTTCTGCAAAAGTTCTTCGCGTAATGCGGGATTGTATTTTGCCTTCGCCTGCCAGAGAAAAGAAGCCACATCGTAATAAACAGGCCCTTTTCGTCCGCCCTGAAAGTCTATGAAATAAGGATTTTCATCTTTTATCATCACATTGCGGCTCTGAAAATCGCGGTACAAAAAAGTGGTCGTCGTCGAGCGCAGCAATACTTTCGCGAAGCTCAAAAAATCATCTTCCAGTTTATCCTCCCTGAAATCGAGTCCGGTGGCTTTCAAAAAGCAGTACTTAAAATAATTCAAGTCCCAAAGAATAGACCGTTCGTTCAGTTCGGGCTGAGGATAGCAAACCGAAAAATCAAAACCGTCGGCGCCTAAAACTTGTATTTCGGCCAGTTTTTCGATTGTTTTCCGGAGCATTTCCTTTTCGCTTTCGTGAAAAACGCCTGTTTTCCGCCCGTCGGCGATATAGTCGAACAAAAGCGTGTCGCCCAAGTCTTCCTGCAAGTAATACAAACCGTTTTTACTTTGGATCAGCGCTTCGGGTACAGGTAGCCCTTTCGATTTGAAATGCCTCGACATCTCTACAAAAGCCCTGTTTTCTTCGGGCGAAGTCCCCCTTACACCAATGATTGAATGATTTCTACTCAACAAACGAAAATAGCGCCGGTCGGATCCCGATGCCGACAATTCTTCTGTCAACAAGAGCTTTTCATTTGTATATTGTTCAAAAAGTTGTTTCAGTATCTCTGTCTCTATCATGTCGAAAAAAAATATATCTTAAAAATGAAGGGGATAAAGTTAATCCAAAAAAATTATCGGAGGCGGATTTTTTCATCGAATAAAGAAAAGTTTTTTCAATTTTAAAGGTTGAGGTACGCCGATGAAGCAATTTTTGAAATACACATACTGCCTTCATACTCATTTTTAATCAAATGTATAGAAGCATATCAGGATATTTTTCTACTTTTGCTACCTCATAAAAAAACGCTTCTATTATGTACGAATCATTATTGAATTTAGACCCTATAAGAATCAACTTTTCGGAATCCGGAAGTTTTGTGCTGAATTTTGTTCTTGCGTTCATCATGTTCGGGGTAGCTTTGGGTATCAAAACATCACAGTTCAGACAGTTGGCCAAATCGCCAACGCCTGTTTTTATCGGACTTTCCTTACAGTTCATCGTACTGCCGCTCGCCACTTTCATACTGGTGGTCATTTTGAACAAATACATTACTCCTACCGTTGCGATGGGGATGATTCTGGTGGCGGCCTGCCCCGGCGGAAATATCTCAAACTTCATGTCGCACTTTTCAAAAGGTAATACCGAACTTTCGGTGACGCTGACGGCAATATCCACCGGATTGGCTGTGTTTATGACACCGCTGAATTTCAAGGTCTGGGGCGGTTTTTATGTCAACTTTATCAGCAAACGCGCAGGCAGCATGTTGCAACCGCTCGAAATCGAGTTTGCACAAATGTTTGAAACCGTTTTTATCATTTTGGGTATTCCTGTCATATTGGGCATTTTATGCTCGAAATACCTGCCCAAAATATCCGAAAAACTGCAAAGACCGCTTCAATACCTGTCCATACTGTTTTTCATTGCGCTGGTAGTCGTCATGTTTTCCAACAACTGGGAATTATTTCTAAAGCACATCAAATATATTTTCGTCATTGTGTTTATTCACAATCTGATTGCCCTGCTGACAGGTTACAGTGTTGCGAGCCTTTTCAAGCAGTCCGACAAAAACAAACGTACTCTGACCATCGAAACGGGTATTCAAAACTCAGGATTAGGCCTCGTACTGCTTTTCAATCCCAAGATTTTTCCTTCCGAACTATTGATAGGCGGCATGTTGTTTATCACCGCATGGTGGGGAATCTGGCACATTGTTTCGGGATTGGCCATTTCGACATACTGGTCGAAAAAAGAACCCGCTCCCAAAGCCGCATAAAGCATCAAGATTCAAGCAAGGTGAAAAATGAAAAACATTGACGACCTCAACATTCCTTATCGAATTGCGAGACGGTATGTAAATTTCGCGTTTAAAAACTACTATAACAACTACATTGTATCGGGACTGGAAAACATTCCGGACAAAGGCCCCATCATTTTTGCGCCCAACCATCTGAACGCACTGATGGATGCGATAGCCGTTCTATCGTCGGCGCCGCATCGGTTTTCGATTGTATTCATTGCGAGGTCGGATGTCTTTTCGACGGATATTGCCAGAAAGGCAATGCGCTTTCTAAAGATACTGCCCGCTTTCAGAATCCGCGACGGCATCGAAAACTTGGGGAAAAATCAGGAAATCTTCGACTTATCGGTCGATATTCTTGAGCGCAAAAACGCTATGTGCATCATGCCGGAAGGTAATCAGGGTGAGCAAAGACGGCTTCAACCTCTCGTAAAAGGGATCTTCCGTATTGCCTTCGCCCACCAGTTGATACATCAAGATATTCCGCACCTGAAAATCGTTCCCGTAGGACTCGACTACAGCAATTTTATCAACTACGGAGAAGATTTGATCATCAACTACGGACAGCCAATCGAAGTGGCCGACTACATCAATCTCTACCGGCAGAATCAGGCTGTCGCTATAAATAAAATTCGCGCCGATTTGTCCAAAAGCCTGCACGATGTAACAGTCGACATAGCCTCGCAGGAAAACTACGAAGTATTGGAAGAACTGATTTGGTTTTTGAATACGGATTTCGTCCTGCATCAGCATCTCGAAAACAATCTCGAAAACAGATTCAAAGCGCGTCAAAAACTGGCCGCTTTACTGGTAAAGGCCGAAAAAAACGACCCGCAAAGGCTCCACAGGGCGACGGATGAATACAAGAAGCTGCAATCGGCGCTCGAAGCGATCGACCTGAAACCCGACTGTTTTGATTTTGACAAGCAGAAAAAAGAACTCCTGACTCATCCGCTCATACTTCTGTTGACCTCACCTTTGTGTTTGGCCGGCTTGATACTCAATTTCATTCCGTTTTTCGGAAGCATCGGCATCAGAAAACTCGTCGGTGTGAAGAAGAAAGGATTCTACAGTTCGGTGTATTATTTCACAAGTTTCATTCTCTTTCCGATTTGCTACCTCCTTCAGACGCTGGCATACCGGCTGTTGATTCCCGACAATCTTTGGTGGACGGCTATCATACTGCTGCCGTCGCAACTGTACCTCGGAAAACTGGCGTTCGGGTGGTACAAAGGGATGTTGAAGTTTTGCTACAGGTTTTCATACGGCCGGAAGAAAAAAACGCACAAAGAAAGCATCGATAAGCTCAAGGCGATGAAAGAAAATATCTTCGAGATAGTGATTAAACACTAAAAAAACCGCATGTCTCGACGAATCGAAACATGCGGAATGAAGAATGTGAACGACGCCGGTTTAGCGAACAATCATCTTTTTGGTATAACTGTTTTCCGAATTGACGGTCTTTATTTTCACCAGATACAGTCCCTTCGAGAAAGTAGAGACATCTATCCGGCAATCGTTTTGACCGAAACACCGGTCGGATCTGTAAATTTCCCTGCCGGAAAGGTCATTGATTGTTACCGTTTCTATTTCCGCATCTTTTGATACGATGTGAACAAAATCGGCGACAGGATTCGGCGACAGCGTCACCTCGTTTTCATCCGTCGCCATGTTCGGAACACCGAGCGTACCGGCCGTAATCGACACTTCCTTCAGCCGGAAAGATGCCGCGGTGAAAGCAAATACATAATTGCCTGCCTCTTCTACCGAAAATTCAAAATTCGCCGTTGTATCATTAGGGAAATACAACCTTTCAGCAGAAGCAATCGTGTCCGTCCACTCGGAAGGATCGGTTCCGGGAGCGCCCATCCGAATCGAATAGTTCCCGTAGAGATACATGTCGAACAGTTCAAAGTAAGTGCCGGCCTTGAACGTTTGCGACAAAACATAATCGCCGGGCTGCAATTCGATACATCTCGAAATTAACGCCCCGCCGAAATCAGGTGAATAATAACCGTCTTCGGCGCTCCAACCGTTCTGAGTCGTAACAACCCACTCGCTGACGTCGCTGTCGTTTGAAAAATTCGACACGTAGGGCAGCGCCGCCACCGAAGCGGTTTTTTCGATCGTGGCAACAGCCTCATCGTTGGTATCGGTTATCTGGTTCTCCAGCACGTCGGTGACGGTCAGCGTATACATTCCGACAGCGGACAGGTCGAGACCGTCAATCACAACAGGCATTATGGCGCCGGCCGGAAGCGGTTCATTCACGGTTTTTGTCTGCCATGCGCCATCGTTCAGTTTATATTTCAAATCGAACGAGGTGATGTCCGCCGAAATATCGCCGAGATTGACAACCGTGACAACCGCCGAACCGGGAAGTTCGCACGACGGATAACCGTCGAAAACCGTTTGATAGAGCCATAAATCCGGCTGAGGAGTCAATGTCCCTGCGGCAATTTCCACGTCGTCGATACCCAACCCAAACATGTCGGCAGTCGAAGCGGCCTGAAAAGCAAAATAATAGTCACCGGCAGTCGGCGCCTCGAAATTGACGATATTTTTCAGTGTCACCACATTAGTCACCGTAAATCCTTTCAGAAGCGTCATCGAGGCCACATCGGGGGATGTTCCGTAGTAAACATTCAACACTTCGGGCAGTGTTTCGTCCAGTGCATACTGCAAAAACGAGATATGGTACGCTCCCTGTTCCAGATGATAAGGGCGGGTCGTTCTCAACCAGTCGTCGCCCGGCCTGTCTTCGGCATACTGGTACATCGCCTGATAAGTTTCGTTCCATTCCTCATCGTAAACGAGCCGTGGAACCCAAGCTCCGCTGCCGTATTCGTTCGTTCCGTTTCTGTCGATTATCGCCCAGTTTGAAAGCTCTTCGTCGAACGAATCGAAGAAAGGCAATGCGCCCACAGTCGTACGTTCCCTGTCGACGGTCAATGAATTGTTCGAGGGGCTGTATTCGTTTGCGACCTCCGCACGCGCTTCGATTGTATATTTCCCTGTCGCGGACAGATCCGCTTTTGCGGCGAACGTATAGGTCAGGAACTCGCCCATATCGAGCGTGGAATCGGCAGGAGTCGTAAACGATTCGTGGATTTCGACACCGCCGTCGATTTTCAGGTAAAAATCAATGGACGTAAGCGGTTGATTTCCGGTGTTCATAATCGTGAGCGTGACCGGTTCGTGCCCCAGTTCGGCCGAGCTTGGTGTTGTTTCCAGTGCGATGGCCTCAATTTCAAAAGGCGGAATCGAAACCAACTGCGGAGCCGTCCAATACGAATAGTCAAAGAAATAGAGCCACTTATCTTCACAGGTCAGGTTATCCTGCAGCGCTTCCGGCGCGGGATTCGAGAAACCGTAATTGGGAAGGTAATAGTAGATCGAATCGACTCCTGCAAAAATAACGTCAAACGTATTCCGTTCACTTAAATCAAGCAGTACCGCATGCTCTTCATTGACCAGTCCCTGCGAATAGTCGAGCGTAGGGTCGGCATTTGCAGGCATTTTGGCAGATAGAGCCTCATAAAAATCGGCCAGCGGTTGACCGCCGTTTGCGAACAGATTCCACATTTCGTCCATCGATTCCTCATCCGAGCCGTCGACAGCCGTACCGTCGGCAATCAACACCTGTGTACTGCCGCCCATATTCGGTTCTTTTTGGATGTTGGGTTCTCCGACCCAGACGGCAATAACGGCAGAAGGCGTATCTTCCGAGAAATCGGATATTACATTTCGGCGCAGTTTACTGAAATCGACGCTTTTATCCGTCATTTTCATCAGCCTGCTGTTGACCATACCGTTCAAAACGGTTTTAGGGGCGGTTATCGCCCGTTGTTTTTCGTTCTTTAGGAACGCCTGTTCATTCAAGGGAGCCATTCGGTGCTTTTGTTGCCACAAAGCACGTTTCGCGTCTGTTTGAGCTGTGCTTGACAGCGTGATAAGCAGAAACAGAAAGAGTAGTAATACATTTTTCATTGTACAAAATAAATTAAATGTGTAATATATCATATTGAAAATAAGATCCGAAAGCCGGGCAACAAAGATATGCAAATTTATCACAGCAGTCAAAACACCTTCGTCGGTCATCCTTAAAGAAAGAGAAAGAGAAAGAGAATTAGGGGGGGGGAAGTCTCCCCCTCGCTTCAGCCCGCTGCGCGGTCTTCCGCTACCCCCTCAGCGGGGCTCTGCCCCGCAACGCCCCGTAAGAGAATGAAGAATGAAGAGTGATTAGTGCGGATTCGCTATGATTCATCACTAAACACTAAATACTATTAAG
>JAIRTG010000132.1 GCA_031255055.1 Prevotellaceae bacterium | reverse complement strand
TTTTCAACGAGGGGCAGAGCCGCCGAACAATGAGGTAATAAGGTTCCCGTATATGTTGTTATTCGGGCTACTGAGGTTGTTTTGTTGTTAAAATCAGGTGGAAATTAGGTTATTCGCCTTATTAGTGAAGAATGAAGAGTGAAGAATGAAGAATGATTAGTGATTAGTGATTAGTGATTAGTGATTAAACATAGCGAACTTGTAATAACCATTAATCACTAATCACTAATCACTAATCACTAAAAAAGAGGCCATTTCACTGAAGTTGATCTTCGTTGTGAAATGGCCTCCGGATGCTATAAAAATACGGTTGCGGCTTTGCTAATCTTTGCTGAATAGCCTGCTCGTACTTAACTTGGTCATCTTTCCGTGATTTTGCTCTATCTGTTTCGTGTTGATCAGTTTTTGATCGCCTGTGACTATGATGACAATGGGTTTTCCCTTAATGTTTTGTTCGTAGAAGTTTACAATCCGATCGAAAGTGAGTGCGTCGATTTCCGGTATCATCGCTTTGGCCGGATCGTCGGTGTAACCCAATTTTTTCCAGTGGGCAAACTGCTGACTCTTGCTCCGGAAAGTCGGCTTATCCGTCAGTGCGCTTTGCTTCAGATAGGTCTTGATATTATCTAATCTTTCGGGGTGAAGCGGCATCTCTTTCAACAAGTTCATGTACAGGTCGATCGCATCGGATACCTTGTCGGGCTGTGTGCCCACGTATCCGAGAAAATGCGTGTTCTTGTGCTGAACGGGCGGTGTTTGCAAATAACCGATGGCGGTGTATGCCATTGAATTGTTTTCGCGAATTTCGTTCATGACCAGTCCGTTGAATCCGCCGCTGAAATACTGGTTGAATGCGTCGATGGCTACTTTATCGGCAATGTTGTAGTCGAATCCTTCGATATAAAAGTAGATCTTGGCTTGCTGTGCATCTTTGTTGGGCAGAAAGTAGACGGTTTGCTTGTCATACCGTACGCGGTCTTCCACAACGGGCGATTCGCTGGGCTTCATCCTTTCTTTCAGAGGCAGATTCGCTTTCAATAACTCTTCGACCTCGCCTACGGTACGCTTCCCGACATAGTGAATGTTCAAATCGTATTCGGTGGCGCGGATGATTTCGCCTGTAAGTTCGCTGATCGTCAGATAATAAATCTCTTCCAGCCCCAATCGGTCTATGTAGTCGGATTTATCCTTATAAAGGGCGTAATCCAGCAGTGCGCTTCCCAATGCGTCCGCATTCTTTTTTTCGAACATTAACCGGGTGGAGATTTCGCCGCCGACTACGCGGTTCAATTGTTTTTCATCCAGTTTCGGCATCAGCGTTTGCCGCGTCATCAACTTGCATATATCCACCAGATTCGATTCAAGACCTATGAGGGTGATATAGAAATAGTCGTCCGTTGCACGATAGGTACAGGTGGCGTCGAGCTCGCTGAACTGGCGGCGAACCGACTGGGCGTCCATATTGGGCATGATGCCGGCCGAGTTCATCAAACCGGTCGCGTATTGCAGTTTGGGCATTTTTTTGGTTCCGATGCCATATCTGAGCGTAATCGAGAAATAGTCGTTGAGCGGATTGACCGAGTGATGCAGGGTCACTTTGTCGTACAAATCTACCGTTTTTACGTCGTCGAAGTTATTGAATACTTCGGGAACGGGTTTTACGGGGATTTTCCGAAGGTATTCCGCATAGTCGGAGATTTTTCCCTTAGGCTGGTCGATGGGTTTGATATCCGGTTTTTTCAACTTGTTCTTTTTCGGCGTACCTTCTTCGATCGACAGGGTCAGATGGCCGGTGTCGATGTATTTTTTTGCCACCCGGACGATGTCGTCTTTGGTGATTGCCTTGATTTTTTCGGGCATTTTTTTGAAATAGTCTTCCGGCAGGTTGTAGACAAAGATGTTCCTCAATATGGACATTTTGCCGGAAGGATTTTCCATCATCAGTTCAAGTTCTCTCAACTGGCTTTTTTTCACCGACTCGATGAGCCAGTCTTCAATTGCACCCGTTTTGAGTTTGTTGACCTGCTGTCCGACAATTTTTTCGGTTGCTTTGTTCGAGTCGTATCTCCGCTGATTGGCGTCGTAGTAGGGAACGGCTTCAATGATAAAACGTCCCTGATCTCTTCTTGTATCAAGAGATGCGCCGGCACCCTGTACTTCGCCGTCGAGGGTGATTTTGTCCAACAGGCCGGTGTTCATGGTGTTTGAAAGCAGGCTGGCGCAAAAGTCGAGCACAATCTCGTCTTCGTGTCCGACAGGGACGGCTCTGTAGCCCCAAAGCACCATCGGAGAATAGCCGATTTTAGCGGAATAGGACGGATTGGCGGTGAAATCGGCTTCGGTATAGGATGGCCGCTCAGGGATATTGCTGTTCTGCAAGCGTCCGAATTTGGCCTCCACCAACGGTTTGGCTTCATCGGCGTCGAAGTTTCCAACCAGAATCAGCGCCATGTTGGAGGGGACGTACCATGTGTTGTAGAAATCGATCAATTTGCTTAACCGGGGATTTTTCAGGTGTTCGGGCGAGCCGATAACGTCCCGCTCATACGGATGTCCTTTGTAGAGATGCGAGAAAAGGAATTGACTGATGTGGGTGGTGTTGTTATCCTGATACATGTTGTATTCCTCGAACACGTTTTCGAGTTCGGCCTGAAAAGAGCGGAAAACAGGATTGATGAGCCGTTCCGAATAAAGGTCGAGCCATTTCTCCATCTGATACGTCGGGAAGTTGTTGTAGTAGAAAGTCATGTCGTAAGAAGTTCCGGCGTTCAAGCCTTCGCCGCCCATTCCTTCTACCAGATTCGAGAACTCGCTGGTAGCGGCATATTGAGCCGCATTGAGCGATTCTTCGTTGATCTGTTTTTCCAATTCCGCCCGCAGTACCGGGTCTACCGTCTCGGCATACCGATCGTAGAGTTGTATGATCTGCTCGTAGTGCGGTTTTTCTTTTCCCCAATCGAAGGCGCCAATCTTTTGGGTGCCTTTGAACAATACATGCTCAAGATAGTGAGCTAATCCTGTGTATTCGGTCGGCTCGTCGATGGAACCTGCCCGCACGGCAACCACTCCGGTAACATCCGGTTGATTTTTGTCCGGCCACAGATAGACCGTAAGGCCGTTGTCGAGTTTATAAGCGGTGAAATCCTGTGAATAGGCGCTAAGCAAAAACCCGAGTAAAAAAAGTAAAATAGAAGCTTTTTTCATCTTTAATCAATTTTTAAGTATAGCTGTTAGTTATTAAATAAATATTATTTTGCAGCACAAAAGTAGTCTTTTTTCCTGATTTGTAATTTTTTTTGAAACAAATCTCTCCGTAGCGTCCGAACGTCAAGGCCAAAAAAAACCGGAAACACTGAGTTCCGGTTTTTCTCCAAGTTGTTGAAAATAATTTATTTCAATACAGATAAACCGCTTCAAAAACGGCTAACGGCGCCATCCGTGCTTTGTTTAGCGTCAAGGTGTTGCCGTCGGCGCTGATGCTGTAATTGTCTGTTATGCCGAATACGTCCAGCAATTCCTGTTCGTTAAATTCCATGTTCATACATGCCATGCGCGTCGAAATCATTTCGGAAAAGCTGATGCGTTTTGTTTCTTCGTTGAGCGTGTAGCTGCCCGAAAATCCGTTACAGCCGCTATTTCCCGTTATCCTGTTGTCGGCGATTCTCAACACAATGTGCGGTTCCCGACGCATGGAATTGCCGACCGCCTTGCCGTTCAGCTCTGTCAATCGCCAGTACTTCTCTGTGAGCATGCTCGAATTTGTTTTTCTCAACAGGTGGTTATTGTCCGCTGTCCGAACCGGTTTTCCCGACACGTCCAACGGCAACAGTCCGCCGTCGCGTACCGCGTATTGCACTGTCTGCTCGCTTGAATCAATACCGTTCAGTGTGATGACATTCCCGCTGCCGTTCAACGTGAATTGCCCTTTTTGTTCGACAATCTCTTGCGAATTGGTGTTTCTGATGTCTTTTGTCCGGAGAGTGTAATTGCCTTTTCGCAACTCGAGCGAAGTGATGATTCCCTGACAATCGGCACAGGATAGAATTCCCGAATAGATGCCGTCGACATTGTTACTTCCTGCTTTCGACTGCACACCGCACGATGGCAGAAACGCTACCGAAAAGCCTGATACTACTGCAAATAAAATCGTTTTAAAATTCATCATTGTTTGTTTTTACTGTTAATACTATGGCTAATAACCTGATTAAAAAAAGTTGTCTGTTTTCGATGCGATAAAATCGTCCCATTGCCGGTATAAATCACACATACTGTCGAACAGCAGGTTGGCTCCCGCCTCGATCAGCGTCTGTTTGTCCAGCGGTCCGGTGTTCACCCCGATGGTGAAGATGCCCGACGAAAAACCGGCCTGTACGCCCAAAGGCGCATTCTCGACGATGACGGCTTCCCAGTGTTTTACGCCCGATTTTTCCAGTGCTTTCAAATAAGGCTCCGGGTCGGGTTTTCCGTTCTTTACGTCCAATGCCGTTATGACGTGATTTTGTTCAAATATATCCGGGAAGTTATCGTAAACGCTGTTGATTAGGGCCGGTTGGGCGGAACCTGTGACGACAAATAATTGTAATCCTTCGTTTTTGATTTTTTCTAAAAGCGCTTGGGCATAAGGCATTTTTTGAATCGCACCATAGGACTCGAAAAATGCCGCTTTTCGTTTGTAGATAGCTTCTCGTTCTTCTCTTGTCGATTCCCGTTTTTTATCGCGGAGAAAAACCTTGTTGATTGTTGCAAATCCGGTTTGACCTTCGTTCATATACGCCTCTTCGGACGAGAATGTAAAGCCGGCCTCGCTCATTGCTTCCACCCATGCCCGGGAGTGAAACTTCATCGAGTCGAACAATACGCCGTCCATGTCGAAAAAAACGGCTTTCGGACAAAAGGAGGGATAGTTTCGCGTCCGGACAAAAGATGTTATTTCTTTTTTAAACATACTTGCTTCTTTTCTGCAAAGGTATCGAAATTCTGTCCGACGGATTTATCTTGCAGTATTATTTGTGATTCGATAGGATTCGATAGGATTCGATAGGATTAGCTTGAAAAATACTGTTTTCAATAGATCATTTTTTTGTCCAAGAATTCCTGAAACGCTTCTCTGTAACTATCCGAAATGGGTATGCGGATTTTGCCGAATACGATTCGGTTTCGGTCAATTTCTTTTATCTTGTCGGTGTTGACGATATAGGAGCGGTGTACGCGCATAAAGCGGTCGCACGGAAGCATTTCTTCCATTGTTTTCATCGTGATGTGCGAGATGACCGGATGTAGAACGTCTTCCTGATATATCTTTACGTAATCCTTCAGTCCTTCGACATACAGGATGTTGTTTCTATCGATTTGGAGGATTTTATAATCGGCTTTCACAAAAATCGTATCGTTTTTTACGGTTTGCGGCGTAGCGGGTTCAATTTTCTTGTGCATTTCGTACCACTGGACGGCTTTATTGGTCGATTGTAAAAAATCGGTGTAACCGAACGGTTTCAGCAAATAGTCCAGCGCATTCACCTTATAGCTTTCCAGCGCGTACTGTTGAAAAGCGGTTGTAAAAATGATGCGCGATTTCTCCTGGACGATTTTGGCAAACTCCATTCCGTTCAGTTCGGCCATCTGGATGTCCAGATAGATGATATCGGGCGGCGATTGCATGACGGCGCCCGAGGCTTCGACCGCAGAATGGAATTTTCCGGTAAGTTCCAGAAACGGCGTTTTTTTCACATAGTTTTCGAGCAACCCAAGCGCCAAAGGTTCATCATCTATAATAAAGCACGTTAATTTCATATCAAATTTTATGGTATTCACGGTGATTATCGATTCGATCACCGCACTAATTTTTTATCATAAAGCGGAACAATCAGTTCCGAAACATAGACATCGCCTTCCTGTCCGTATCTCAGGATGTGTTTATGCGGATAGAGGATATCCAGACGGCGGCTCAAATTTTCGAGTCCGATGCCCGAACCGCTTCTATCCGATCCGTTTTTTGGGAAATAACTATTGCGTACCAGACAGATGATACGGTCCGACACCTGATGAAAATCGATGTGGATGAACGAGGGACGCGAATGGCTTACCCCGTGTTTGAACGCATTTTCGATCAGCGAGATGAAAATCATCGGAGCTATATCTCGGTCAATCGTCGGCGACACCCCGATATCCACCCGCAGGTCGACATTATCCGTCAGCCTGATGCGCATCAGTTCGATATAATTCTTTATAAAATCAAGTTCTTTGTAGACCGGCACAAAATTATTATCATTCTCATACAGCACATAGCGCATCAGCTTGCTCAGTTCGAGCACCGTATTCTGGGCTTTCTCCGGACTGATTTCTATCAGTGCATAGATATTATTCAACGTATTGAAGAAAAAATGCGGATTGATTTGCTGCCGGAGGTTGATCAATTCGGCTTCTTTCCGTCGTTTTTCTTCTTCCTTTTTTTCCGACTGCGAAATGAACAGTGAGCTTAACAGTTTGATGATAATGCTCAAGGCATAGATGAAGAGCAACGAAAACAGTTCGCGTACAAACATAAATCGCAGACAGTTGACCATTGGGTGGGCGAACTGTTGTTCGTTTTCGAGTCCGAAGCACGCCACTTTTATCGCCACCACAACGACGGCCAGGATGACGATCAGCAGGAGGTTGGAAAAGATGAATCGGAAGTATTTTCGTTTCGACAGTTGTTTGTCGACCAGTTGCGTATAGTTGGCATAGAACAGGACGGCCGAAGCGGTAAGCGTTATCGCATTTTGTTGAAACACCCTGAGCGTATCAATACCCTCGTGTCGCCACAGGACGATAACAGGTACGCAAAAAGCAAATCCCCAGACAAAGAAATGGATAAGGATATGAAAGAATGTTTTTTGTTTGTCCATAATTCGTTAAAAATACGCTTTCCCTAAAAGGGGTCGATACCGGTTCTGTCATTACATTGTCGCAAAAGAAGCAGGATGTAAGAAGTTTCGGGGCAAATTTATTATTTTTTAGTATCAGCATCAACGTCGGATATTGATGTAGTTCTACTTTCAGGCAAGACGTTGCTGTCTCGCCCGAAAGTACAACTAACCAAACAACATTTTTCCTTACGGAAAACATTTTCACATACTGATTTCTACAATTAAAATCCGAGAACAAAAGTACAGGGCTTTACACCATTGATAAAGTATTTTAGACGAACAACAATCTTTTTTCGACATACGCTTCTCCCCTACCCTTTTCCGCCGGATCATTCGGTGAAGGATTAAATAGCGCTTTCTGCCCTTGTCGTCTTCTTTCAAGAGAGGGAAAGAGAAAGAGAAAGAGATTGAGGGGGGGAAGTCTCCCCCTCGCTTCAGCCGCCTACGGCGTCTTCCGCTACCCCCTCTGCGGGGCGCTGCCCCGCAACGCCCCGAAGATAGTGATTAGTGATTAGTGATTAGTGATTAGTG
>JAIRTG010000088.1 GCA_031255055.1 Prevotellaceae bacterium | reverse complement strand
GGCAGCGCCCCGCAGAGGGGGTAGCGGAAGACCGCCAACGGCGGGCTGTAGCGAGGGGGAGACTTCCCCCCCCTCCTTCTTCTTTATCTCTCTCTAAGGAAGACTACGTAGGCGGGCTGAAGCGAGGGGGAGACTTCCCCCCCCCTAAATTTTCTTTTTCTTTCTCTTTCTCTTTCTTCAAGGAAGACGTCAACGGCGGGCTGAAGTGAGGGGGAGACTCCCCCCCTCCATCTCTTTCTCTTTCTTCAAGGAAGACCGCCGAAGGTGAACAATTAATCACTAAACATTAACCACTGATTTATTTTGTCTAATAAACGGTGATGTCGTAGGGCGTCAAGGCATAAATTCCGTTCATCTTGCGAGCGACATTCATTTTTTTGTAGGTAGGATAAAACTCGCCCAATTGAGCTTTCACCACACTTGTTTCGATTGTGGAAGAGAGATTTTTTAATAATTTGGTCGTAAAATCTTCTTTTTCGGGATATTCGGCAATGCGGAAGTCCGAAAGGTTTGCCTTTTCCGCCGCCTTCTCAACAGCCTTTTTTAGGCCGCCCAATTCGTCCACCAATCCCAGTCCGAGCGCATCCTCGCCTGTCCATACGCGCCCCTCTGCAATCGCTTTGATTTCGTCGCCTGTTTTTTCCCGACCGTCGGCACAGCGCTTGACAAATAACTCGTAGCCCCGATTGACATACATCTGCATCAAATCGCGCTCTTCGGGTCTGAAAGCCCTGTTGAGGTCAATTGCATCGCTCATTTTGTTGGTCTTTACGCCGTCGAAAGTCAGTCCTATTTTTCGGTTCAGTCCGTCGAAATTCGGAATCGCGCCGAAAATGCCGATAGAGCCTGTCAATGTATTCGGTTCGGCAAAGATGTGATCGGCCATGCACGAAATGTAGTAACCGCCCGACGCGGCATAGTCGCCCATCGACACAACAAGCGGTTTCTTTTCTTTCAACCGCATGAGCGCACGCCAGATTTGTTCCGAACCGTAGGCGCTGCCGCCGGGCGAATTGACCCTGAATACAACCCCTTTGACCGATTCGTTTTGTGTCACTTCGTCGATCGTTTTTATGAGTTTGGTGGAGTTGATCCCGTCGCGATCTCCGCTGTCGATGGCGCCGACGGCATAAATGACGGCGATGCGGTTTTTCTCTAACTTTTTTGTTTCGGTCACGCGATTCATTTCGCCGTGTTTCACATATTCCACCGACGCTCCGTCGGTATACGATGTCAGGATGTCTTCCACCTCGTCGGCGTAGGCCAAACCGTCGACGAAGTTGTATTCTACCGCTTTTTCGGCCGGCTGATAAAGCATCATTTGGTCGGCGTAGGCGTTCAGGTTTTCGACGGAGATGTTTCTCGATGCCGAAACTTCTTTCAAAAGATTGTTCCAAATCGAACGGATGTAGGCGGTTACCTGATTGCGGTTGGCGTCGCTCATTTTTGTTTCGCTATACGGCTCGACCGCCGATTTGAATGTGCCGACTTTTACAATCTGCATTTCGATGCCCAGTTTTTCGAGCGTGTTTTTGTAGAATGTTGTTTGCGAGGCGATGCCTTTGAAATCGAGCGTCCCCGACGGATTGAGCAATACTTTGTCGGCCACCGAAGCCAGGTAATAGTTTCGTTGTGAATACATGTCGGCATAGGCAACGATGAATTTTCCCGATGATTTGAAATCGACCAGCGCGTCTCTTATCTCTTTTATTTGGGCGTATCCGCCCGAAAGCAGACCGCCTTTCAGATAGATGCCGGTGATATTTTCGTTGTTTTTTGCCTTTTCGATGTTTTTCAACACGTCGTCCAGTCCGATGGATTTGGCGTCTTCGCCGAAAAATTCGGACAGGAAGACGTCTGAAAAAGGATCGTCCTGCGAACGCTCTGTCAAGACGCCCGAAAGGTCTAACTGATATACCGAGTTTGGCTTTAACACGGTGGCTGCTTCACTCGATGTGCCGAAGGACGAAATGAATCCCGCCATCATTGAAAAAAAGATAAACAGACCGATGAAGGTCATGATGATCATGCCGACGATTGTCGCTAATAGGTACTTAAAAAAATCTTTCATATCATATCATTTTATTACGGTTAATAATATTTTGGGGATTTGTTATTTTCTGTTGTTTAGTATTCTGCCAACTGTTCGGACAGAAAGTGTTCGAGTTCTTCCGGCTTTGCGTCTCCGTTTAGCATACCGTTGATAGCCCACGATATTTGTCCGGTTTCTTCCGAAACCGTTATGACGACGGCGTCGCTGAGTTCGCTCACGCCCAAAGCCGCTCGATGGCGTAATCCGTACCGTTTCGGGATCGTCTGATTCTTGGAAACGGGGAGAATGCATCCCGCTGCCTTGATCCGATCTTTTGATATAATCAATGCGCCGTCGTGGAGCGGACTGTTTTTGAAAAAGATATTTTCTATCAGCCGTGAGTTGATATTCGAGTTGATGATCTCGCCCGATTGGGCATAGAGTTCCAAATCGTCGTCTTTTGTGACGACAATCAGCGCTCCTGTTTTTGTTTTCGCCATGTTGCGGCAGGCAAGCACTATTTGAACGACATAGATGTTTTTGTTTTCGTTTTTGTCTTTACTGATATTCATCAGTCGTTTCAGATTTTGGAGTAGTCCCCAGTTTCTTTTGGAGCCGATTTTTGAAAAGAAACGGCGGATTTCGTTCTGAAAAAGGACGATAAGTCCGAAAGCGCCCACGCTGACAACTCTGTCGAAAATGGCGCCCAGCAGTTCCATCTTGAAGACATACGATACCATAAACCATGCGATGATGAAACTTAGTATACCGATGAATACGTTGATGGCTCCCGATTTTTTGAGTAAATTGAACATCTGGTACATCAGCAAGGCGACCAGAATAATGTCAACTATGTCTTTAAATCCCGGGGAAAGCAGCATAATGTACAGATTTAAGATTGTATGTATTGGTTATAAATGCGGACTGTTTCGACAGCTTCTTTCACGTCGTGCACTCTCAGGATGGATGCTCCGTTCATCAGCGCCAGCATGTTTACGGCGGTTGTTCCGTTCAGCGCTTCGGTTGGGTCGACGTCCAGCAATTTGCAGATCATTGATTTTCTCGAAACGCCGGCCAGAATCGGGCAATCCAGTTCTTTCAGGCAGGACATATTTTTCAGCAGTTCGTAGTTTTGCGCTGTGGTTTTAGCAAAGCCGAAGCCGGGGTCGATCACAATGTCGACAACGCCCAATGCCCGCAGTTGGGCAATCTGTTTATTCAGGAAACGAATCACTTCGCCGGTCAGGTTATCATAGTCCGTACATTCGTGCATCGTTTTTGGCGTGCCTCTCATGTGCATCAGCACGTATGCCACTTTCAGTTCTCCGACCGTTTCAAACATCAAATCGTCGAGTGTTCCGCCGCCTATGTCGTTTACCATCGACACGGCATAGTTTTTTACGATATTCCGGACTGTGCCCGACCTGAAAGTGTCGATCGAAACGGACGTATCGGGAAATTCTTTCAGAATAACGTCCAGTCCCTGTGACAAACGCCTGATTTCTTCTTCCTGCGTCACATCTTCGGCAGAGGGGCGTGTTGAGTAGCCACCCAAATCGACAATTCGGGCGCCTGCTCCAAGCGCTTTTTCAACGGTTTGAAGTATCGGCTGATCGGAAAAGGTACGGCTGTTTTTGTAAAAAGAATCGGGTGTTACGTTTATAATCGCCATCACTACAGGCGAAGACAGGTCGAGTAGTTTGTCGTATAATTTAATTTGCATCAAGCTAAACAAGTAATTTGGTAATCAAAAAGCATTTAAAATAAAAAATCCGGTAAGATAACAACAAAGATACTCCCTATGTTTATTTTCCAGATTTTCAGCGCAAAAGTAATAAAATATAATGATAGAAAACCAAGATTCTCAAAATGACTGAAAAATATAATAAAACAATTTACGTTAGTTGAAGTGCTGCGCTGTTTGAAATGGCGGTACAGGGGTGTTTACAGACAAAACCGGCTTTCCGGCTATGCTCCTAAAAAGTGGGCCGGAAAAACGATTTTATCCGAAAAAATACTACTTTTGCGAAGCTAATTCGCACAGCGAAAGGAAACGAAATAATTAAAGTTTTATTTTATAGGAGTTATGAAGGTTAGAACCATAGCAAAATTATCAGTTGTTTTACTGCTTGCGTTTGTTTTCACGGCGTGTAACAACTCGCAAACATCAAGATCATCAAAAACATCAAGAACGACAGGTTGGCAATACGGCGACAGCGACGGAACAGGTTTCAGTGTCGGCAGTTCACACAAAACGAAAACGCCAAACGGTATGGTCGTCGTCGAGGGAGGTTCGTTCACCATCGGAGAGAGAGGCGAATACGTTACGGCTCCCCGCAATAATCAGCGCCGACGCATCACCGTCAGTTCATTCTATATGGACCAATACGAAATCCGCAACATCGACTGGCGCGAATACACCCACTGGATGAAACTTGTTTTTGAAAAAACCGCCCCGCGTCTGGTTACAAAGGCAAATCCCGACAACACCGTCTGGCGCGAAGAATTGGCCTACAACGAACCGTTGCTACAATACTATTTCTCCCACCCATCGTTCAACGACTATCCGATTGTCGGCGTTTCGTGGGAACAGGCAATGGATTATAGCGCATGGCGTACCGACCGTGTGAACGAACTGGCGCTCATTCGGGCAGGAATCATCACCCAACCCGATTACAAATCGCTGGAAAACATGGACTATCAAACCGCCGTCAACGATTTCGTTTTCAACACCCAAAAATACCTCTGGCAAGGTAACTATCAGCCCCAAGGCGGTTCCAATGCCAAAAAAGATATTTTCGGACAAAACCGCAAAGTGAACATGGCCGACGGCATCATGGTATCCGATTTCCGCCTGCCGACAGAAGCCGAATGGGAATTTGCCGCCTACGCCGTTAAAGCAGGAAAGGACGGGTTTACTATCGAAGGCAAAATTTATCCGTGGAAAGGGCAAAGTGTCCGCAATCCGACGAAAAAGCAACGCGGTCAAATGATGGCAAACTTCGTGCGCGGACGCGGCGATATGATGGGTACCTCGGGCAGCCTGGACGACCGAGCAACAATCCCTAACAGGGTTGACGCATACTATCCGAACGATTTCGGACTGTACAACATGGCAGGAAACGTAAACGAGTGGGTGTTGGACGTCTATCGCTCGACCACGTTTGACGATATGGCCGAATACAACTCCTTTCGCGGAAACGTGTATACGGCACCCGTCACAGAGGGCAGAGATGAGTTGGGCAACGATATTTTCGGTCTCGATTCACTGGGTCGGATACGAATGGACATCACTCAGGGTGGCGATGTCCGTAATTATAAAGACGGCGACCTTATATCCCAAATAGAAACCGATTTTCCTTTGTTTGCAGGCGAAAGTATTGAAAACCTGACATCAACACGTAAGCTCGACCCGACAGATGTGCTTTCGCCGAAAATATCGGATAAAACACGTGTGTATAAAGGAGGTTCGTGGAAAGACCGCATTTATTGGCTGAATCCGTCCACAAGACGCTATCTGGAACAAGATAAATCAACAAACGACATAGGCTTTCGCTGTGCAATGAGCATGATTGGCGACGAAGGCGTCACCGGGAAAAAATAACAACAAAAACAACAGAAGTAACAAAACAAACAACAGAAAGACCACCGCTAAGGTGGTTTTTTTATGCCCGATTGCAACGATATTTCCATTTTTCTCCCGTCACAACGAAGAAAACGATAGAAAAAAGGAAGAAATCTCCCCCCCTCAAAAATAGCGCGTAACACAACCCACAAAGCGCAATGTCATTCGGTGAAGGATTAAATAGCTCTGTCGGCCCTTGGCGTCTTCTTTCCGGAAAGAGAAAGAGAATTAGGTGGGGGGAAGTCTCCCCCTCGCTTCAGTCCGCTTACGCGGTCTTCCTTGAAGAAAGAGATAGAGAAAGAGAAAGAGATTTAGGGGGGGAAGTCTCCCCCTCGCTTCAGCCGCCTACGGCGTCTTCCGCTACCCCCTCTGCGGGGCGCTGCCCCGCAACGCCCCGTAAGACAGTGATTAAATAGTGTTTAGTGTTTAGTGATTAGTGATTAGCAAGTTCGCCATGTTTAACAATTAATCGTTAATCACTAATCACTAAACATTCTTCATTACTTACAAATATCTCAACGTACATTATCGCGACGTTTCCCTGCAAGTCATAGTCTCAAATCCGCGG
>JAIRTG010000217.1 GCA_031255055.1 Prevotellaceae bacterium | reverse complement strand
CGGCAGCAATAGGTTCCTGCAACAAAACCACTTGTTCAAATCCGGCCATTTTTGCAGCTCTTATAGTTGCCTCATTCTGTGGCACAGAAAATTTTGCAGGTACTGTAATAACTATGGATAAAATATTTTTTTCGTCCAATACAAAAGACTTCAATTTTTTCAACACTTCTGCCGACAGTTCTTCCGAGGTAAGCTCCCGCTGCAAGTTATGACAAGAGTACTTGGTGTCCTTTCCCATAGTACGCTTGAATTCTATAAAAGTGCTGGTTGTGCCTCTTTCGAAAGTTCTCATACTTCTGATAAAATCGTTTTTCAACACACTCATTGCTGAATCACCAACAAGACAATCGCCTCTCCTGTTAAAACTCACACATGAAGGCATAGTATCCTTCAGTGTATCCGATTTAATAATTATGGGGTTGCCTTTTACCATTCTGGCTATTGCTGAATTGGTAGTACCAAGGTCAATACCATAGTCAATTTTAATTCTGCTCATAATTGTTTGTATTTAAAGATTTTCGTCATCATTAATTTCTTCATTATTCTCCGTTGGTACGTCCTCTTTTTGAGGACCTACTTTTAATACTACTTGTGCTGCTTGAATCATTTTGCCCTCGTAAAGTACCTGAGGTTCAATTATTTTGCAGATAATTTCGTCTCCCGGTTCCATATTTTCATCTAAAATTGATTCGATTACAATAACTTTCATACCTTCA
The DNA here is from genome assembly GCA_031255055.1 of Prevotellaceae bacterium. GTDB lineage: Bacteria > Bacteroidota > Bacteroidia > Bacteroidales > Paludibacteraceae > JAIRTG01. The sequence goes on along the minus strand of JAIRTG010000217.1, from coordinate 11,993 downwards.
TTGAATTGTTTTCCTAATAGAGGCGTAATTTTATAACCATGAGCCAACAGATTGTCTTTCAACGATTCGAGAGAACGTTCTAACTGTTTTTTTCCTTTGGTTTTATCGTCCATCAAACTCAAATTGCGCTCAATGACGATAATTTCGCGGGCAGATTTCAGAAAGAATGAATGGTCTATCTTCTCCGGTTTGATTTCGCTATCCGGAATAGGCTGTTCATTTATTTTCTGAATCAGTTCGTCGACCACTTTTCCAAAGTTACCCAATACATCTTTTTCGAGTTCCTCTTTTGTTTCCCGTTGCCGCTTGCTGAGGAACCAGTATACCAATCCCAAAAGCACAATAGCGAGCAGGAATACGATAATAATGTAGAGTATTGTGTTGCTGCCTACTTTACTTATTCGCCGGTTGGCAGTTTCTTCCGTCGTGGAAATTTTTACGCCCAACCGGTCGGCTGTTTCCCGGATTGCCTTGTTGTTTTGCTCGGTAGATTGTTCTAATGCTTGCGTGGTCTGTTTCAAGCCGTCGATGATCTCATTCGCTTTTTTGAGTTGCGCTTTCAGAGAGGTGACTTCACTTTCTAATCGCGATGTTTTTGACCGGAGCGATTGCATTTCGGTTTTCACCGCTTGCAAATCTTTCTGTACTTCGTCCGTTGTCGAACGGGGTGTCTCAGCAAAAGCGCTTAGGCTTATCGCAAGACCGATTGTTAATAAAATCTTTTTCATTGTTTTTACAAATTAAAATTATTAATCGAATATATTTTTAAACCAATTCCATTTATTTCTTTTTTGGGGCGATGGCGGTATGATACCCTCAAGTTGTCCCATTAAATTTGAAAGCGCCGAATTGTTCGTTTCAAGGCGATTTCTGAAATCTGCGGTCAAATCCCAATTCTTTAATCGGTTTATATCCGGTATTGCTTTAGCAATTATGTTTTTTAATGTAAGCAATGCCGACTCTTTATCATACGCATCATTTATACGTTCCTGTGCTGAATTTATGACCTCAATATAATTACCCAATATCTTATTTGCTATTGCCGTACTTATTTGCAAATAGGTATCATCGCTTCCGCCCAAAGCATCTTTTACGATTCTGAGGTTTGGCTCCACCTCTTCAGGGATTATTGTTTTATTTTCTTTGAGAAGTTTTATCAATTCATCAATCGTCCTGTTTACTTTCGAGTCGCCTCCGCCGTTAGCTATTTGTTCTTGGATTTGCGCTACGTTTTTCCGGTAGTCCGCCGTCAGATCCATAGCGGAGATTTCGTTGAGCAGACGTTTTATACCTTCCCTACGTTGCGGGGTTATTCCCAAGACCTTAATCTCCTCGAAAGCCATTCCTAAAGCACTGTCTGCAACGCGAATACTCTGATTCAGGTAAATAGTGTTGAAATCCGGCTCTTCCTGATTATTGGGCAAGCGCTTTTTATTTTCCTCGCACCGTTGTTTGACGGCATGTCCTACGGCTATTGAGTGGGCTTTCTCCAATAACATCAAGGCTGTTTTCCTTTCGTTTATACTGCCTTTTTTCTTTTTTGCATCAATCGTCATTTTTAATTTATTGAGATGGGGCTTTGCTTCTGCCAGCAACATTTGGGCGTTGCTAATGGTTTTCGCGCGCGGCTGTTCGATTACCTTGTTCAACGCCTCTAATAAGGGCAATTTTTCCGTATCCTGATTTTTACTTTTGTTGTAGAAGTCGATGGAACATTGCAGGATTTCTTCGGCGACAGCATCAGCCGCATTGCTGTAAGTCAGGTTGTTTTTTCCAACTATTTTTTCTAATGAACGCAAATCGCTGTAAACGGAACTGTACAATTCATCGCCCAATATGTTGGCTTTTTCCGGTGTTTTGCTCCTTTTGTCGGAACAAGTTTTTACCTTGTCTTCAATCTCTTTGGCAAGGGCGTCGGAGCATTCTTTCAGAAAATCCTTTTTGGCTTTAAAAGTCTGTTCCAAAAGTATTTCAGCCATTTTTGCAGGCGTCAATCCTTTTGTTTTCTCCGAGTCGTGCAGAGTCTGATTCAAAAACCAGTGTTCAAGTTCGACGACCTCTATTCGAACGGTTTCACCGCCTATTTTTTTCACAAAGTCTTTAAAAAAAGGACTTTCGAGAAACTGGATTTTCAACCGCAAGCCTTTCTCAAAATAAGCTTTGTTAATGGTCTTTCTGCTCATACCCAAGTAAAGCAATAAGGAAGAAAGATTCAGAAAAGCAGAACTGTTCCGTTCGGTTACTTCGCCTTTGTGGGTGAGCTTTTGCCATATTTCGATAGCTGTATCGGCATCCAGATCTTTCAACGCATCAAAGGCCGGCTCATCGGTAATGTCATTGCCTTTCCAAAACCAGAATAGTGCGTGAGAGATCTTGTCATTGTCCAAGTTCAACTCGGCTTTTGCCTTATCAACCGATGTGTCGGTACGTTTTGGTTTGCCCATAGCTTCGAGAAAACCAAAATCTTCATTCTTTGGTACTTCTACTTTCGCTTCGATGTACATGCGGAGCCTGTTGACTCGTGTGTTGATTTCCCTTGCCGAGGCACCGGCAAGCAAACCAAGCGTACGGTACGGATTGTTTAAAATACTATTCATATTCAATCAATTTTTATTTGTTTTTCATTTGCATAAGCGAACCTATTGTTGCAATTAACCAAAAAACCCCGTAAATGCTATATGCAACCGTCACCCACTTCGGTACAGGTAACCAGTTGAAATACCATATCAGGAATGCGCCTGCTTCGGGCAGGAAAAGCATTACGTGCTGCAAGATCCAAAAAAGAGACAGTCCGGATTTGTTCCTGTATTGCATATTGCAGGCAAGCATCACATTGATATTTCCCCAAACCCACAGGAATCCATAAATCCAAAAAACAGCCCGCCAAAACGGATTAACGGTCAGATTGGCGATGAAGATTACCGATAGAATGATAAATGGAATTGTCATCGACCGAAAAAAGCGAGCCAGAAATACAATGCCCGGCGAGCCTTGCGGTTTGAACAGGCTCGATATCATATTAACGTTGTGGCCCTTGTTCATCTCCCTTTTAACCTGAAAGTGGGCATGTAACCATATGAAAAAGCCTGTTAGAATAAATATAACTTTATCAAATGTCGTCAGTTCTGCCTTTTCATGTATAATAGGATAAATGCTCATGCATAAAAGCAACATCATCACATTGGTAAGGAAGTGGAGGAAAATGCCGAACGTTTTATGATATTTAATAACCAGACTTGTGATTCCCCACGAAAGGAAAAAGAACCAAAAAAACAAACAGGCGTACGGCAGATCACGTATATACTTGTTTGCCGGATTCGACAATGCTTGCCATTGATATTCGCACAAGACTAATAGTCCGAAAAAAAACAAGGAAACCCCAAAAACCCACTTCAAACCGACCCAAAGGGCGTTTCCACGCAGCTTGATTCCCAAAATTGAAATACGTTGCTTACGCCGCCGTTCCTTTTCTTCTTGTCGCCGCCTTTCTTCTTCTCTCCTCCGTCGTTCCTCTTCTTCTCTTTGGCGACGCGCCTCTTCTTGTCGCCGCCTTTCTTCTTCTCTCCGGGAACGTTCTTCTTTTTCCCTGCGTTTTTCTGCGTCTTCTTGTTTTTTTCTATTTTGTTCATTAGGATCGATAATTCTGAGATTTTCGTCGCAACGTTGTTTTACACGGTTGCCTACTACAATTTCTTGTGCTTTGTGAATTAAATCTATTGATTTCGGCAACATTATCAGGAGTTTAAAGATATCTTCCTGGCATGAGTTATATTCGTCAATGCTGCATTGTAATAATTCTTCGGCAACACTATCGGCGGCATTGCTGTAAGTCAATTTTTTCCCGTTAGCTTTCGCCAATAGTCGCAAATCGCTGATAATCGAATTGTGTAATTCATAACCATATTGAATGGCTTCTTCCGGATTTCCCTTTCTTTTGCCGGAGCAAGCTTGTACTTTATTTTGAATATCCGATGCTACGGTAGCCGACCATTCGTTTAAAATAGTCTCTTTTGCCGCGAACGTCAATCCGAAAACAACATCAACCAGCGCTTCTCTTGTTTTTCCCATATCATGCCATAGTTGATTCAGAAGCCGGCGTTCAAGTTCGACAGTCTCTTTCCGAATGATTTTACTACCTACTTTTTCTACAAAAATTTCCGAAAAATGGCTTTCGAGAAATCGGATTTTCAAGCGCAAGCCATTTTCAATGTTAGCGCTTTGTTCTTCTCCTTTTATACTCAGGTAGAGCAATAAGGTGGAGAGATTCAAAAAAGCCGAAACATTCCGCTCCGTCACTTCGCCTCTGTTTGTGAGTCTTTTCCATATATTCATAGCCGTATTTGTATCGCCTTCTTTCAAGGCATCGAAAGCTGCCTCGTCGGAAATGTCATTGTCGTTCCAAAACCAGAATAGTGCGTGAGATACCTTGTCTTTGTCCAAGTTCAACTCGGCTTTTGCCTTATCAACCGATGCGTCGGTACGTTCCGGTTTGCCCATAGCGTTGGAAAAACCAAAATCTTTATCCTTTGGTACTTCCTGTTCAGCTTCAATGTACAGGCGAAGATGGTTGACTCGTGTGTTGATTTCTCCTGCCGAGGCGCCGGCAAGCAAACCAAGTGTGCGGTACGGATTTTTCGAAATACTTTTCATGATTTCTTTGTTTTTACTGTATAGAGGTAGATTTGTTCAAAACATATCACTTTATTAATTCAAATAAATGGTTAATTCGTATCAATTTACATTCTTTGTCCCAGACAAGGGCAAAGTTTCCTTCAGGGTGCATGGCGATGTGACGGCCGCTGCAAATAAGCGAACGTAGATGCTTTCCTGCCGAGAGTTCCCAATAGTAAACCAATCCTTGCGTACCGACCGAGAGGATGTACCTGTCGTCCGGAAAGAATATGGCGGCGGAGATCCTGTCGCGGGAATCGGGAACCGGACAAAATGCAAGTGTTTTGAGCGAGGATAACGCTGTCACTTCAAACCCTTTTGCACTGCAAGCCAGCAATTTTGTGCGATCGCAGTTGAGACTGATATTTGTTACGCCGTTCCCGATGACTTGCATTGATTCCGGGTTGGTATTCCACAGGTACACTTCGCCCTGTTTTTCATCCGGAGCTATTGATAAAGACAAAAATGAATGTGCGTCAGTTCCGAAAAACACACTTTTCACTTCGTCTTTATGTGTGAAAATGCGGGAGCTTTTGCGCCTGCCGATGTTCCACAGCCGAACGGTGCAATCATCGCTTGCCGATAAAAGGTATTTTCCGTCGGGACTTACGGTTAAACCATTCACCGATTTTTCATGTTCTCCCTGAAAGGTGAATAAACATTTGCCGGTTTCTCCGTCATAAGCCTTGATAAGATACCTGTTCTTCTGTTCGGCCGGAACGCCGTAAATCGTGCAATTATCGGGACCGAAAACATAGAGGCTTAAAACATCTTCCAGTCGGCGATAGTATTTGTCATTGACGACATTGTACAATCGCTGGTCCGAAACGACAAATCCTTCGCCGTTAAAAGCATAATAGCCGACAGTGTGTCCGATGGTTCTCTCCTCAAACAGAGAGCGAACGCCTTTGATACGGCAACGCTTGCCTGTTTTATCGTTTACCTCCTGCCGTTTCGGGCGGTAAACGGGCGGCAGGAGGTAGAGTTCTTCCAACAGTTCGAGTGCGTTTTCCATGTCGTTGATGTGGATACATTCCTCTATTTTCTTAACAATTCGTTTGAATTTCTTTTCCTGTTCTTCCAAGTCCTTGTCGCTGAGGATCGAACTCGTCGACCATCTGATACCCGGCAGGCTGTCTACATCCGGTACGGGCAATTCACGGTGTGTTTTCAGTAATTTCAAAACCGCGTAGTAATCGCGCCGTTCCATACACATATCCATGTAGAGCCGCAGCGCTTTGTGGTGGGTGGGATTGTTTTCGCAGAAGATACGAAGCGTATCGGTGGCTGTACGGTCGTCCATACGTGCATTTCTCCACCGAAAAACAGTCCGGTTAAAGATACTGTCGAAGTGATCGGGTTGTTTATTCAGGGCTTCTTTCCAAACGGCTTCCGCCTGTTCGTGTAATTCCATTTCGATATACGACAAGGCTTCGTTGTTCAGAATATCGGCTGTTTTAATGAGCGATTTGGTGACAGAGCGTGAATAGGGGCGTCCGGTTACGGATTCGTAAATATCAAGCAAGTGCACTTCCACTTCGCCGAAGTTATCCCAGCGTTCATATTCCATTTCCTTGAAACAGCGGCGCAACAGTTGTTTCATGGCTTCGGGAATGGGTATCAACGCTTCTCGGAAATAGTATTCACAATCGGCGCCTGCCCATACGCCATCTCTCCAACTCCTGTCGCACAGGAACATTTCGAGAACGGATACCGCCCAACTCCAAATGTCGGTGCGGTGTGTGATCTCCATTTTTACGTCATTTTCGAGATTGTACTGTTGTTCGGGAGAAAAGTATTTGCGGGTACATGCGACGGATTCTTCACGTTGGATACCCAATCCTTCTCTTGCATGGGCAATACCGAAATCTGTCACTTTTACGGTTCCGTCGGAAGTTATCAATACATTGTCGGGTTTTACATCGCAATGGATGATACCTCGTTTATGAGCATAATTCAATCCGCGGGCAAACTGGATAGCTATGTCGAGGATACGTTCTCGTGCAGTGTGTTCTCCGCCTTCATAGAGTTTGCCCATACGGTTTTTCTTTTCGTCGATATCTGCATTGGTTTCCGTCAACGTGCTTTTCCGGTAAATCCAATTGGTGAGGCTACCGCCGTCAACCCACTCGGAAAAAATGGAAGGAACGCCGCCTACGTTTCTGACAAAGTGGCACCTGACGATATGGGGATGAACACCAAGTTTGAACCAGTGGCTACATTCGGAGATGAACTCCCGCTGTTTTTTTGTGCCGTTAATTTTTTCGTGAGGTTGTTTCATTGCCAACACAACATCCCAGTCAATATAGCGGATACGGTATACACGGCCAAACCCACCCGACAAGGGATCGGCAAGGATATGATAACGACCGGAGACGGTTTCGTCTATCCTGTATATCCGGACGGAAGCGCCTCTGTTTGTGGTCGTTTTACCTGCTATATAAGATGTCTTTTGTTCGCTGTTCATTTTTTGTTTGTTGAAATTTTGATGTAAACGACCGAAATATTATCGCGACCGCCATTGGCGTTTGCCTCATCCACCAGGTTACGGCATACTTTTTCGGGATTCCGACCTGAAGTGCTCATCAGGCGGGAGAGATTGTTTTCATCGACCATACCATACAGTCCGTCGCTGCAAAGGAGAATGCGGTCGCCCGGCTTGACTTTAACGATAGAAACGAATGGTTGCGCCGGTGACTGCATTCCCGCAAACTGAAAGAGCTGAGAACTGGAAGGGTGGTTGCGTGCTTCCATTTTCGTCAATTCTCCCTTTTCTACCAACAAGGCGGCTATGTTGTGATCGATGGTGATCTGCCTGACTTGTTTCTTGCCTCGAGGCAAAATATATCCGCGGCTGTCGCCCAGACTGATGAAAACAGCGTGATAGTCTGCCAGCCATACGCCGGAAAGAGTTGCCCCAAAACGAGTAAACCCCTCTTTATTCCCTGTGTCGTAGATGTTATCGCTTAACAACTGCACTTGTCCGCAAAGTAAGCGGGCGGCATTTTCGGGCGTTGGTTCACTTTGATATTCGGCGGTGATATTATTCATCATCATAGGCAATATCTGCCGGATGATGCCGGAAGTGACGCCTCCGCCGTCGTTCGGCAATCCGCCCATTCCGTCGGATACGGCAAAGAAGCCCTGTTCCGGACATGCGATGACTTCGTCCTGATTGGACGAGCGTTTAAGCCCCATATCAACCAGCGATGCCACCTGAAAGGAGTATTGAAAAAGAGGGGTATGCATTTTCATGGCATTAAATTGTTCATAGTGTTTTCGGGAAGAATATCCCGTACTTTTTCCCGAAAACCGGGCGTTAGCGATTCCCAGATTTTCTTTTTAAATACGAGTGCTTCCACATGTTCGTCTTTCGGCTCTGTGCCGTACATTTCTTTTATCATTTTATGAATCCCTATTTTCGGTTCTTCCTGTAATACGGCATCAATTACTCGTGCCAATTGTTCCGGAATCTGGGAATTGCGTTTTCGGATAGGAACAGGCGAGTTATTGATCACTTCTCTATAAAGTTCGCCGCCGGTGCGTCCTCTGAAATCTCTCACTAATTGCCCGGTCAACATATTATAATAGCTGGCTGCGGTAGCCCATACGTCGACATCGGGTTTGACATAACGGCTATCTCTTAGTTGTTGGCGCGGCATAAAAACAATTGTTCCACAGGTTCCGCCATCTCTTGAATTACTTGTAAGTCCTGCCGCATCGAATGCTTTTGCCAGTCCGAAGTCGGCAACTTTGGCTATCGGGCGGGATAAATCCGCATTGGCGATAAAAATATTGCCGGGTTTGAAGTCACGGTGCACTACTCCTTTTCGCTTTTCCGCTTCACTGCCGATCACGACGGGGATCAGTGCATTATGTGCAAAATACAGTCCATCCAATACTTGAAGCGTAATGCTGGTAGCAATTGCCATATCCTGTTCGTTTCGTCCGAGCGAGCCGCCTTTTGTTGTGAGAAGTTTGTCCACGCTTCCGCCTTTGCACAGCTCCATCAAAATAAAGAAAATATTCCCTGAACGTCCGAATTTGAAATGTTCTACCACATTGGCGTTTTTCAGGGCGCAACCGGTATATGCTTCACGGAGAAATATTTTAATGCTTTTCTCGTCTCTTGCACAGTCCGGAAGCATAATTTTTAGTGCCATTCTTTCGCTTGTTTTTTCGTTTTCTACCAGCCAAACCTGTCCCATCCCGCCTTGTCCAAGTAACTTAATATTCTTGAATCCGGCAATGTTTACCGTTTCTCCTTTTCCCTGCATCGCTAAATTCAATAAGAGCTGCAAGATGTTTACGGGATTTTTCCGACATTTGGCGCAAATATTTGTGCCGTTTGAACCCTTGTCGAGCGCGCCGCCGCAGACATAACATTTGTCGTTCTGTGGTTGTGGTTTGGGTTTCTGTTCGGGAACGCGAACGGGTTCGGGTGTTGGTTTGGGAGGTTTTTTATTTTCGTTTCCCTTTTCACCTTTTATGATCTTTTGTATTTCCATCCATCGGTTATAGCAATTTTTGCAAATCGGCAAACCATCGGCATTTTTGTATTTTTCTTCATCCGTTTCACGTCGGCAAGCTGTACATGTAAAGGATTTTTTGATGACGGATTCTTTGACTATGACTTCAATTTCGCACTCTTTCCCCAAACAGAGCTTGTCGCCTGACTTCATTTGAAATTCGCCGGATTCTATTTTTTGCGCCTCTTCGGGCGAAAGCGAAGGATCACGTTGTCCGATCAGTTTCCCGTTAAGCCTCGTTCCGTTCAAAGCGCCTAAGTCGCGTACCGTCACGTTGGGCGGGTTGATGTCCATGTGGCAGTGATAGCGCGATACCGTGTTGTCCGAAAAACAGACAGGACAGTCGCTTGAGCGACCGATGACAAAACTTTCCCGCATCTCGAAAGAAAATTCTTTTCCTTTCAGACTTCCTTTGTTAACTTTCAATATTACTTCTGCTGGCATAATATTAATTTTTATTTTGTTATATAGATGAGTGAATGATGAAATCGCTGTTAACGTTCTCTGTTTTTTTCCGGATTGTCGGAATCAATCGTTGATTTATTTCCGGACAGGAAAATCCGATTGAACAGTGTTGTTTGCGCGGGTTTTTCCGATTCTGTGTCCAATTCCACAGTTTGACCTGCATAACGGGTTTGAAAATCGGTTTCAATTTCCACCTCAAACGTTTTCATATAGATAAGGTTGTTGAATATTTGCCTTTGTTCGTCGTCGCCCTGAGTGGCGGTATAAACCAGCCGATGTTCTTCGTTTGTAGCAACGCCGTCTATTACAGCAGCGAACAACTCGTCCGGGATTGTATTTGGAGTTGAATTTGTAGACATAATTTTGGTTTTATCGTATAGATTAGGTGAAGAATAAAATCTATCACTGTTCGTAAAATTTTTATTAACCGTCAAATGATAGGCGGATAGAGAAGAAACGTCATTGAACGAAATCGTTTGTCCTTCCGGTTTATCCGATTTCAGTTTCACGGTTTGACCGGCATAGCGCATTTGAAAATTGGATTCGATTTCTTCCTCAAATATTTTTGCATAGATGAGTTCGTCGAACATTTCTCTTAATTCATCATCGCCTTTAATGGCCGTGTAAACCGATTGACGTTCTTGGCTTGTTGCAACGCCGTCTATTACGGCGGCAAACAGCTCTTCGGGAATTATATTATTGTTTGTCATGACGTGTTGTCCTTATTCATATTTGTAATATTGATTATACAATTCTTCAAATTGTTTCCTGGCTAAGCGGAATTTATTGTAATATACAGGCATGCCGATACCTAATTTTGCTGCTATTTCGTTCGGTTTTTTGTCTTCATAAAGCATTTGTAGAATGGTTCTGTAACGTATATTCGACATTCGTTCCAATGTTTTTTCAATTTTGACCTTCGTATTTAGACTTTCGCCGAAATCAAATGTTTCGGTTTTATCCGGTATATTGTTTTCCGTATTATCATTTATCAGTTGTTTTTGGGGTTCCTTCCATGTCTTTTCTGCTTTATTTTGAAAATAATTACGGACAACCGTTGAAATATAGGTTTTCAACGATGCGCCGTTGCGTCCCGTAAATTGTCTCAACTTGTGCCAATTTTTTTCGGCAAGGTAAAGATAAACTTCACTGACGGCTTCATTTAATTCCATTTCATTTTCATTGAAAAAGCGTCGCAAGTGAAATTCGATTGTTGCGATACATTTTTTGCAGAGAAGATATTCGATTGCCTGCCTGCTTTTTTCCTCATCAGCATCATTTATAATAGCGTCCCGGAGTTCAATATCCGAATAGTTAGATAAATCATATTTACTTTTCTTCATGGTTTTAAAATTACATATATGTTTTTCTTACTCCCCTATGTTAATTCTACCTCTTACGAAGTAGTGGAACCGATACACAAATAAATGTAGCAAAAGTATAAAAAAATTATGAATCAAAGTAGAAATAGTAATGAAAATAGCAATTCGATGATTATTTTTTATTACTGTAAGATATACCGTCGATAAAAAGTGCTTACCACGAAGTCTGTTAAGTATCTGTTGGCTGATACGTAGTCTATTGATAAACAGCGATAAATGGCAGAATAAAACATCCGCAACATCATTTTTAGCGTTGCTTGACATGATCCCAATCTCCCGACCGGGGCGTTCCATTTTTTTATAAACTTCGTTGCGATGTACACCACAATATCCCGGATCGACATATGGTTTGAAATACACTTGGATTTCTTCTATCCTTTTTATACCTTTGTCGTGCAGCAGATCGTTTTTATGGAGGCGAATCGCTCTGCGGACAGGCCGACGGCACGATATCGGATATGCTGCCCGCATCATCAATCCGTTCGACGGACAGATGGTAACGGAGGTGAAACTATAAACGGTTGAAAATTTTATAATTACTATGTTAACACATTGTTTCAAAATCGCTTTTTGCAATATGCGGAAATACAGGACACCGTCGCTTTCCGGCATTTTCGGGCTGGCGTTCGGACCGGCCTGTTCTGTCCCCGCGCTTTATTGGATGCGCTACAAAACGTCTTACGACAGTTTCTATCCCGATGCCGGGCATATCTACCGCATCTATGCTGTGGATAAACAATCGGGTAAGGTAAATGAACTGATTCCGGGAATTGTGGAAAAGAAAATGCATGAATAGTTTCCGGGAACGGAAACCTCCACTCTTTTGCTATGAAAAAGTATTTCTTTCTTTTACTGCTGGGATCTTCCCTTCTTGCCTGCCGGGAAACATCTTCAAGAATCGTTCTTAACCTGGACGGCGAATGGAACGTTGCCAAAACAGGCGGCG
>JAIRTG010000197.1 GCA_031255055.1 Prevotellaceae bacterium | reverse complement strand
TGGTTGAAAAACTATTTGAAAACAATCGGTCTGCGCCCTATCAACAATGTGGTGGATATCACCAATTTTGTGTTGTTTGAAACAGGACAGGCGTTGCACGCTTTCGATGCCGACCGGATCGACGGCGGAGAAGTGCACGTAAGAAATTTGCCCGAAGGTACGCCGTTCGTAACGCTGGACGGCGTGGAACGTAAACTATCAGCCGACGACCTGATGATTTGCGGAAAAACCGAAGCGTTGTGTATCGGCGGCGTTTTCGGCGGACTGAAATCGGGCGTAACCGAAAATACGAAGAACGTGTTTTTAGAAAGCGCTTGTTTCAACCCTGTCGGCATCCGTAAAACCGCCCGCAGACATGGGCTGAATACCGACGCTTCGTTCCGTTTTGAACGCGGCGTTGACCCTGACAATACGGTTTATACGCTGAAGCGTGCCGCGCTGCTGATTAAAGATGTTGCGGGAGGCGAAATCGCAAGCGAAATTATCGACCATTATCCCAACCCCGTCAAGCCGTTTGACGTGGAACTGTCGCTGAAAAAAACATACAAGGTCATCGGAAAAGAAATAGGAAAAGAAACCGTCGAAACGATTTTGAAAGCGTTGGAAATTGAAATCACCGACGAAAAGGACGGCGTTTATCAGTTGAAAGTGCCGCCCTATAGGGTCGATGTGCAGCGCGATGTGGATGTTATCGAAGATATTTTACGTATCTACGGTTACAATAGTATTGAACTGTCGGAGCGTGTCAAATCGACGTTGACATATAACGAAAAACCAAACTGTCACAAAATACAGCACCTGATTTCGGAACAGTTGACGGCACAGGGATTCAATGAAATAATGAATAATTCGCTCACCAAAAGCACTTATTACGAACCGTTGGCTTCGTTTCCTGTTGAGAATTGCGCGCGGATAATGAATCCGCTCAGCTCCGATTTGAACGTGATGCGCCAAACATTGCTGTTCGGCGGATTGGAGAGCATTGTGCGCAATATCAACCGCAAACGCAGCGATTTGAAATTCTATGAGTTCGGAAACTGCTATTATTTCAACAGCGGAAACAAAACGGAAAACAATCACCTGGCTGCCTATTCGGAGGATTATCATCTGGGCATCTGGCTGACGGGGAATAAATTCACCCAATCGTGGATAAAAGCCGATGAAAAAACAAGCGTTTTTGAACTGAAAGCGTATGTCGAAAACATCTTTCGGCGCTTGGGCTTCAACCTGCGTCAATTCGTATCGGGCGAATACGCGGACGATCTTTTGAGCGAAGCGTTGAACTATTACACACGTTCGGGAAAACAATTGGCCGTGTTTGGCGTCGTACATCCTGCCATTTTGAAGCAATCGGACATCGAACAGCCGGTCTTTTTTGCCGATTTAAACCTGAGCAATATCCTGTCCGAGATAGATAACAGGGACGTCAGGTTCAGGGAAATTTCAAAATATCCCGAAGTAAGACGCGACCTGTCTTTGCTGATTGACAAAGAGACAACATTTGCTCAAATTGAACATATCGCCCGTCAGTCCGAGCGTAATCTATTGAAAAAGGTAACCCTGTTCGACGTGTACGAAGGTAAGAATCTTGAGCCGGGCAAAAAGTCCTACGCCGTAAACTTCGTACTGGAAGACGAAACAAAAACCTTGAACGATAAACAGATTGACACGATAATGCACAAAATACAGACAAATCTGGAAAAACAATTAAACGCAAAACTAAGATAAAACAACCATTTTCATTTTTAACGGCTTTCGGCGTATGTTACAAATACCTGTCAGCCGTTTTTTTCTATTCCAAACATACCCGTCTACACCTCGTAACGTATAATCGGGTAGTCCGCATTTTTCCCGCAAGCCGACAGAACGTTTGCCCACTACTAAAAAAACATGTATCTTAGTCCGCCAATTGAACGCACAACATAACATCATCAATCTTTTATATAATTTATGAAAAACAACTATTGTATCATCATGGCAGGCGGCATCGGCAGTCGCTTTTGGCCATTCAGCAGAACCAACAGACCAAAACAGTTCCTTGATTTCTTCGGCACAGGACGCTCACTGATACAACTAACCTTCGACCGCTTCTCGGAAGTCGTACCCATCGAAAACATCTTCATTGTATCCAACAGCCTGTACAAAAACCTCATCTTAGAACAACTTCCCGAACTGAACGAACGACAAGTACTGCTCGAACCCTTTCGCCGAAATACCGCTCCCTGTATCGCATACGCCGTGAACCGGATCAAAGCAATAACCAATACCAATAAAGCCAACATGATCGTTGCCCCGTCCGACCACCTGATTCTGAAAGAAACCGACTTTTTAAATACCGTCAAAAGCGGACTCGACTTCATCGACAAACACGATGCGCTTCTCACACTGGGAATCAAACCAAGCAGACCCGAAACAGGCTACGGCTACATCCAAATCGCCGAAGGAACCGAAAACCCGCGAAGAGTGAAAACCTTTACCGAAAAACCAAACGCAGAACTGGCACAAGTCTTCTACGAAACAGGCGAATTCTTTTGGAATTCGGGCATCTTCCTGTGGAATTTAGATACAATCGACAGGGCGTTCAACACACTGCTGCCCGACGTTGCCAAACTGTTCGGCGCCGGAAAATCACTTTTTAACACCGACAAAGAACAGGCTTTTATCGACCAAATGTATCAATCCTGCCCCAACATCTCGATCGACTACGGCATTATGGAAAAAGCGCCGAACGTCTACGTACTGTGCTCCGATTTCGGATGGACAGACCTGGGAACATGGGGATCACTCTACGAAATTTCACCAAAAAAAGACAACCATCACAACGCCACCCTAAAATGCCGTGCCCAGTACTACGACAGCAGTCACAACATCGTAGCGCTTCCGTCCGAAAAACTGGCCGTTGTGCAGGGACTCGACAACTACATCATTGCCGAATCGGACAATGTACTGCTCATTTGCAAAAAAGAAGAAGAACAACGCATCAGACAATTTGTGAACGATGTCGGCATTACATACAAAGACGAATTTATTTAAATTTACATCCGAACCACTAATCAAAACAAGTATGCTCACCGGATTTTTCAAACTATACAAGCCCAAAACATATCAATACAGACCTATCTACTACGATCCTCTAAAAGAGGCGCAGCAAAAACGCGAAGAACAATTGAAAGCCAAAAAAGAAAACCCGGACACAAGATATAAAACAAGCATCACCCGCGGTACCTTCAGAGAATATGCCGACAAAAACAAGACCGCCCGGCGTTCTCTCAACCGTCGTTCCAACATCCGCGTGATCGCCATACTGGGGATTTTGCTATTGATTGCCTACTATTTAATCAGATAAAAATGAGCGATATTATCCACCTGCTTCCCGACGCAGTCGCCAATCAGATTGCCGCAGGAGAAGTCATTCAGCGCCCTGCTTCGGTCGTGAAAGAACTGGTCGAAAACGCCATCGATGCCGGCGCCGACACGATCCGAATCATCATAAAAGATGCGGGACGGACACTGATCCAAGTAATCGACAACGGAAAAGGAATGAGCGAGACCGACGCCCTGAGAGCGTTTGAAAGACATGCCACATCCAAAATCAGCTCGGCAGACGATCTGTTCGCATTAAGAACGATGGGATTCCGGGGCGAAGCCCTGGCATCGATCGCCGCCATTGCGCACGTAGAACTGCGCACCAAACAAGCCGATAGCGAATTGGGCACACTGATAGAAATCGCCGGAACACAGATAAACAGACAAGAAACCATTCAGACAGCCGACGGCAGTTCATTTTCCGTCAAAAATCTATTCTTCAACGTCCCTGCACGACGCCGATTTCTAAAAAATGATGCGATAGAAAAACGTCACCTTTTACAGGAATTCTACCGCATCGTATTGGTAAATCCTACCATCACTTTTTCGCTCATCGACGGCAACGAAGAAACATTTCACCTTCCAGAAACAACCTTGAAGCTGAGAATTGAACACGTTTTCGGTAAAAAATCAAAAAAACGCTGGGAACAGCAACTGCTCGCCATCGAAACAAAAACAACGATCGGCGAAATATACGGCTACATCGGTCGTCCAGAATTTGCGCAGAAATCCGCCTGCCAGTACTTCTTCGTCAACGGGAGATACATGCAACACGCCTATTTCCACAAAGCCGTCATGACCGCCTACGAACAATTGATCCCGCAAAGCGACAAACCGAACTACTTCATCTATTTCCGGGTCGACCCCGAAAGTATCGACATAAACATCCATCCGACAAAAACCGAAATAAAATTTGAACACGGGCAAGCCTTCTGGTCCATCCTACAGGCCACGGTGAAAGAAGCGCTTGGGAAATTCAACGTCGCTCCAGCCATCGATTTTAACACAGAAGGTGCCGTCGACATGCCGATCATCAGACCCAATCAGGAGATCAGACCACCGAAAACAGCCATCGACCCGACATACAACCCCTTTCAGGCCGCCGGACACCAAAAGCAACAATTCGACTGGGAAAAGCTTTATCAAGGTTTTGAAAACGAACATCCCGGACAAGCCGAAGACCAAAACGACGCGGTACAACTGTTTCACACAACGTCCGAAAATCAGCCGGTGCCGCACAGCGTCGACAATTTTCAACTGAGAAGACAGTACATCCTTACCGGAATCAAATCGGGTCTGCTCATCATCGACCAGCAACGCGCACACTACCGGATTCTGTTCGACCGGTTTCTGTTGCAGTTAGAGCAGAAAAAAGCATTTTCGCAACAAGTCATCTTTCCCGACAAGATCACCTTATCGATCGAAGACAAAGCCGTTTTCGATCAACTGGAAGAAAGCCTGCGATTCACCGGATTCGATTTCGAGACGGACAAAGAAGATCCGGCTTCGTTTTACATCAAAGGGATTCCCCCGCAACTCAACCCGGATGTCTGCGAAAGTATGCTCAAAGAGATGATCCATCGGACAAAAGAAAGTCAAACCGACAACAGCAGACAGGTACATATACTCATCGCCAAATCGTTGGCCAAAGCAGCGTCGCTGAAAAACGGACAACATTTGAGCAATGAAGAAATGACGGACCTGATCGATAAACTTTTCTCACTGCCCGAACATAATTATACGCCCGAAGGAAAGCGCATCTTTACGACCATAATTTATGAAGATATCGAAAAAGCGTTTTTATAATACACAATAAGTTATGAGGGTGTCGAAAAAGCGTTTTTAACACAAAGCGCCCCGTGACCGACTCACGAGGCGCTTTATATTATTACTATAGTGTGTTCTTTCGTCCGGGAACAAGAACTGAAACGTTTTTCTACTTTCATTTACATGACACCACAAAAGTACAGGCTTTTTCTCTTTCCCGCAAACGAGTCGGTCTATCGTCTTATTCACTAAATCTATCATCCTCCCCCCGTCGGCAGAACCGGTCTCGAATGAACTCTACCCAGAATCGTCGGGTACCCCCTCTTTCGTTTTGCACAAAAAGGAGACGGTTCGATCGCCGCCTTCTCGCCGAAAACGCATCTCGGAGCGCCGTCCGGAGTCGCCAACGAAGCGTTAGACGGCGCCATCGGAGCAATGGATGGCATCGTCGAAGCAGCGGAAGGCGTCGTCGAACCGACCGACGGCCTTTGAAAATGAATGGGTGATGGTTTATTGTTTACAGACGACCGACGCTTACCTTTCCATTGAAAATGAGCGGGAAATTCACCGTAAGCTGAGGCGTCAACGATGTTGCCAGACGTGTCCGATGCGCAATTCGGACACAAATAAAAGGACACCCACCAAGATGTCCTTTCGATTGTGGAGCATACGAGACTCGAACTCGTCACCTTTAGACTGCCAGTCTAACGCTCTATCCAGATGAGCTAATGCCCCTTTTATTTTTTTCACAGTGCAAAGATAAGGAAGTTTTGAAAATAATCTTACTTTTGCCCCTCAATTTATGTAAAAAATTATGCTGTTATTCAATACTACCTACCTGGTGAGTGATAAAGTACATGGTTGTTGGTTGAAATGGGTGACTGAGGAGCATATTCCTTTTATGCTCAAAACGGGTGCTTTCTCGCAACCGCAAGTGGCCAAAGTGCTTGCCGGTGATAAACAGGAAGGGACGCCTTTTGCGGTGACTTTTTGTATCTACGACCTGCCGACGCTGGAAATCTGGAAGGAACAATATGAGGATATGTTTAAAAAATCATGCTTCGAGAAGTTTCACACCGAAGTATTTTCATTTACCACCGTTCTAGAACTGATAGTATGATAGAGGAACAGATCATATTGGGCATCGACCCCGGAACGACAATTATGGGGTATGGTATGCTCAAAGTTGAACATGATCGACCTTCGCTGCTGGCGATGGGGATTCTGGATTTGAAAAAATACACCAATCATTATCAAAAACTTCAAAAAATCTTTTCGCGTACCTTGTCGCTGATAGACGAGTTTCGACCCGACTGTCTGGCTATCGAAGCACCTTTTTTCGGTAAAAATGTACAGTCGATGCTGAAGTTGGGACGCGCACAAGGTGTGGCAATGGCAGCGGCACTGTTTCGCGATATTGCGATTGTTGAATACGCCCCCCTCAAGATAAAAATGGCTATTACGGGCAATGGCAGCGCGTCGAAGGAACAGGTGGCCGATATGTTGCGACGCTATCTGCTGATCCCGGAGGAAAACATGCTGCCCCAATTGGACGCTACCGACGGATTGGCGGCGGCTTATTGTCATTATCTGCAAATGGGTAAGCCGATGGCTGCAAAAAGCTATTCGAGTTGGAAAGATTACATCGTCAAAAACGAACACAGGGTCAGAAAAACAAGAAAAGGCAGTTGATACCGACTGTCTTTTTTTTGGCCTCCCCCCTACCCCAATGTCATTCAGTTAAGGATTAAATAGCTCTTTTATAGTTTAAAAGTTTGATATTTCCCATTCATTCTTTTTGTTTTCTTGATTCTTTTCGCTTTTCTGTTCGGTCTGACAGGCTCCAAGCTATCTTCAAAGAGCTGCTGAATATGCTTCAGTAGTGCATAGGGATTGTCCTCTTTCAAGAACAACTTAAAAAGCGTATTCTTCAATACCGCCCAAGATGTATTCCTGTTAATCCGGTAGCGATATTTCCTGTGTCCGGAAACAGATAGAAGATAATCATCACTCTGATTTTCTATCAAACTCTGCAGATTAGCCACAAACAGGGTAGCATAAAAATCCTGTAAAACACAAATAACCCGATGTCCGCTGAA
>JAIRTG010000128.1 GCA_031255055.1 Prevotellaceae bacterium | reverse complement strand
CTCATGTTTATAATAACATGCCCTCATGTTTATAATAACATGCCCTCATGTTTATGATAACATGCCCTCATGTTTATAATAACATGCCCTCATGTTTATGATAACATGCCCTCATGTTTATAATAACATGCCCTCATGTTTACGTAACCGACGCTCATGTTTACGTAACCGACGCTTATGTTTACGTAACTGACGCCCATGTTTACGTAACCGACGCTCATGTTTACGTAACCGACGCTCATGTTTAGCCAATCGACGCTCATGTTTACGATAAGGTGAGAGACGGAAAACACAACAAAATCAGAGTAATCCTGTAATCCGGAAAATCAAGGTTCGGACAATGGATAACCCCGAGCTGCGGCTACGCCTTGTACGGTGTTATCCGCCAAACAATATTGTTAATTGTTAAACATGGCGAACTTGCTAATCACTAATCACTAATCACTAATCACTAATCACTAATCACTAATCACTAATCACTAATCACTCATCACTAATCACTCATCACTCATCACTCATCACTAATCACTAATCACTAATCACTAATCACTAATCACTAATCACTCATCACTAATCACTAATCACTCATCACTAATCACTAATCACTAATCACTCATCACTAATCACTCATCACTCATCACTATCTTCGGGGCGTTGCGGGGCAGCGCCCCGCCGAGGGGGTAGCGGAAGACCGCGCAGCGGGCTGAAGCGAGGGGGAGACTTCCCCCCCCTAATTTTCTTTCTCTTTCTCTCTCTCTTTCTTCAATGTCGGGAAGCCGTATGCTGACATTCTGTCATTTTGAGGACGGATGGCACTTTTTTTGGAAGCCGCCTGCGCCGAATTTAATTAATTAATCATTCCTATCACAATAAAAATCTTACAAATATGGCAAAAGGAACTATCGGGGTTACAAGCGATAATATATTCCCCGTGATAAAAAAATTCTTGTATAGCGATCACGAAATCTTCTTACGTGAACTGGTGTCGAATGCAATCGACGCAACGCAAAAATTGAAAACATTGGCTGCCGTCGGCGAATTTAAGGGCGAACTGGGTGACCTGACCGTCCGGATCGACCTGAATAAAAAGAAAAAAACAGTGACAATCGCCGATAGGGGCGTCGGAATGACGGCCGATGAAATCGACCGGTATATCAATCAAATCGCCTTCTCGGGCGCGGAAGAGTTTCTCGAAAAATATAAAAACGATACGCAAGCGATTATCGGACATTTCGGACTGGGTTTCTATTCGTCGTTTATGGTGGCGGAAAAGGTGGAAATCCGTACCAAATCGTATAAAGAGGACGCGCCGGCTACGGTCTGGACCTGTAAGGGCGACCCGGTATACGCAATGGAGGAAACGCAAAAAGACGGACGGGGTACGGATATCGTGTTGCATATCGATAAGGAAAATGAGGAGTTTCTGGACGAAACCCGGATCGAAAACCTGCTGAAAAAATACTGCCGATTCCTGCCGATCGAAATCGCTTTCGGAAAACAAAAAGAATGGAAAGACGGTAAGGAAACCGAAACCGAAAAGGATCGGATCATGAATAATACCCATCCGCTGTGGACGCATAAACCGGCCGAACTGAAGGAGGAGGATTATCAACAATTCTACCGCGAACTCTATCCGATGAGCGACGACCCGTTGTTCCATATCCATCTGAATGTGGACTATCCGTTCCACCTGACCGGAGTGCTGTATTTCCCGAAAATCAAAAGTAATATCGACCTCCATCGCAATCGAATACAGCTCTACAGCAATCAGGTGTTTGTGACCGATTCGGTCGAAGGCGTCGTCCCGGAATACCTGACACTGTTGCACGGCGTGATCGATTCGCCCGATATTCCGCTGAACGTCTCGCGCAGCTACCTCCAAAGCGATAGCAGTGTGAAGAAAATCGCTAATTATATCACCAAAAAAGTCGCCGACCAATTGAGCGATATCTTTAAAAAAGACCGCGCACAGTTTGAAGAAAAATGGGATGATTTGAAAATCTTTATACAGTACGGCATGTTGAGCGACGAAAAGTTCTATGAACGCGCCCTGAAGTTCGCCCTGCTGAAAAACGTCGACGGAAAATACTTCACCTTAGACGAATATAAAACACTGGTGAAGGAAAATCAAAAAGATAAAGAGAATCGGTTGATCTATCTCTATACAAGTAATAAAGAAGAACAGTACGGCTATATCGAACAGGCCAAAAATAAAGGCTACGATGTGCTGGTGATGGACGGACAGTTAGACGTTCACTTTATCGGCCAACAGGAACAGAAAGCGGATAAAATACAGTTCGTGCGCGTCGACAGCGATACGGTCGACAAGCTGATCCGAAAAGACGATGCCCCGACCGTCGCCCTGAACGATGAACAGCGAACGGCGCTATCGACTGTTTTTGAATCGCAACTGCCGACGATGGATAAAATAAATTTTATCGTGACACTCGAACAGCTTTCGCCGACTTCGAACCCGGTGCTGATTACGCAAAATGAGTTTATGCGCCGGATGAAAGACATGTCGACCATGCAGGGAGGAATGATGAGTTTCTACGGCGAAATGCCCGATAGCTATAACCTGGTGTTGAATACGGCGCATCCGCTGATCGAAAAACTGCTGAAAGATGAAGAAAGTAAACTGGATGAAAAAATAACGCCGATTGCGGCGGAAATCAAAAGCATCGAGTCGAAACGCGCCGAGCTGAACGGTAAAAATAAGGGAAAGAAAGACGAAGAAATTCCGACTGCCGATAAATCGGAAGCAGAAGAACTGCAAAAGAAAATCGATGCGCTGACAAACGAAAAAAAGGAATTGTATCGGCGCTACGCCTCCGAAAACCAACAAGTCGGCCAACTGATCGACCTGGCGCTGCTGGCTAATAACCTGCTGAAAGGCGAAGCGTTGGCCAAATTTGTGAAACGGAGCGTCGACATGCTATAGCACGCAACACTCCACACTCAAAAGGCCATGCGGACACCAATGCATGGCCTTTTTCTCGCATAAAATAAACAGCTATCTTTACGCCACCAAATTTATAATGATGAAAAAGTTTCTAATCCTGCTTCCGGCAGTTGTGTTTGGTTTTCAAAGTCTTTTTTCCCAGTCCGGAAAGCACGAAATGCGGGCAGTGTGGATCGCAACCGTCGCCAATATCGACTGGCCGACTTCGGCGCAACTTTCGGTCGAACAGCAAAAACAGGACATGATAACCATGCTGAACAGATTTGCCGAAAACAGAATAAACGCCATCGTGATCCAGATACGCCCCACCGCCGATGCGTTCTACCCGTCCACCATCGAACCCTGGTCGAAATGGCTCACCGGAAGACAGGGACAACGTCCGTATCCCTTCTACGACCCGCTTCAGTTCATTATCGAAGAAGCACACAGACGCTGTATAGAAGTACATGCGTGGCTGAATCCGTACCGGGTGACAACAACCAACGATTTGACCCAACTCAACGAAAATCATTTATACCGTTTCCGTCCCGAACTTTTTGTGAAATATGGCGACAAATACTATTTCAATCCGGGTTTGGATGCCACCCGTCAACTTTTGAACCGGGTGATTCAGGACATCGTCGAAAGATACGACATCGATGCGATTCATTTCGACGACTATTTCTATCCCTATCCCGAAAAGGGCGAAAAATTTGCCGATACCGATGCCTTCAGGCAATATCCGAGAGGCTTTTCGGACGGTCAACTCAACGATTGGAGACGAAATAACATCAACCTGCTGATTGCCGAAACACAGCATACAATCAAAAGTATCAAGCCCTGGGTCGAGTTTGGCGTCAGTCCGTTCGGCGTCTGGCGGAACGCGCGAACCGACCCGCGCGGTTCGGCCACAAGGGCGCTCCAAAACTATGACGACCTTTATGCCGACGTGCTCAAATGGTTGAAAGACGGAACAATTGATTACGTCGCCCCACAATTATACTGGGAAATCGGCAAGACGACGGCCGACTACAGACTGCTGGTCGACTGGTGGAGCAAAAACACCTTTGGTCGCAATCTGTATATCGGCGTAAATGTGGGTCATCTCGACAACCAAAAAGCATTCGCATGGCACAACGGAAACGAAATAGCACGTCAAATAACGCTCAATCGGCACTACCCCAAAGTGAACGGCGTCTTTTTTTTCAGTGCGAAAACGTTTCTGCAAAACCGCAGAGGTCTGCTCGACAGTCTTCGGACAAACCAGTATAAATATCCCTCTCTGAGTCCCGTCAATCCGACTATCAGGGGCGAAATCAGTCCGTCGCCCCAAAACGTACGGATGATAAAAGACGGCAAACACAACTACCTCATTTGGGACGAAGTGAAAGAAACCGGCGGAAAAGAAATTGCGTATTATATCGTCTACGTATTCAAAGGGAAACGGGTGGGCAATTTGAACGACCCTGCACATATCCTGACCAAAACAACAAATACCTTTCTCGACCTGAGCAGTCTGAAACAAACCCTGAAAGGGTATCATATTTTCGTTGTCACGGCGGTGAACAGATACAAATACGAAAGTAAACCCGAATACGGCGTAACAAGATCCCTGTGAAAAGTGATGAACGATTAGTGTTTAGTGATTAGTGATTAACAATTAATTGTTAATTATTAAACATGGCGAACTTGCTCATCACTCATCACTCATCACTCATCACTGTTTAAACGCTATTTCAGTTCAATGTCGACGGTCGAACGAATGTCGGAGGAGGAACTGCCGATGAAAATTTTGAATTTGCCGCTCTCGGCTATGTAAGCGTGCTTTTCTTCGTCGAAAAAGGAAAGGTCTTCTTTGTCGATTGTGAATCCGATGAGCTTTTCTTCTCCGGCCTGTAGTTCTATTTTTTCAAAACCTTTCAACTCTTTCTCCGGACGGGGAACGGAGGATTTGATGTCGCCGATGTATAGCTGAACGACTTCTTTGCCGACGCGGTTGCCTGTGTTCCGAACCGGAATGTGAACGGTGATTGTGTCGTCACGAGTCATTGTTTTTGCCGATACAACGGCTTTCCCGTAGGAGAAGGTAGTGTAGCTTAATCCGTGCCCGAAAGCAAACAGGGGCTTGATTTTGTGTTTCTCGAACCAACGGTATCCGACAAAAATGTCTTCTTTATAGGTGACTTCGCCCTGACCGGGATATGACCCGGTGGCATGTGCACCGTAGTCGGTCAGCTTTTCGCCGAAGGTGAACGGTAACTTCCCCGACGGATTGATGTCGCCTGTCAGAACGGCGGCTAAGGCGTTGCCGGCTTCGGTTCCTAAATACCAGCCTTGCAGTATGGCCGGTACTTCTTTCCGCCAGGGCATCGAAACGGCGTTGCCCGATATGATGACTACCGCGATGTTTTTGTTTACTTTGGCTAAGGCCGTAATCAGACTGTCTTGGTTATAGGGCAATCCCAGTTGTTTTCGGTCGTCGCCTTCGCAGTCTTGATGCTTTTCTTTGTTTAGTCCGCCGAAGAAAATGACAAAGTCGGCTTCCCGAGCGACTTTTATGGCTTCTGCCGTCAGTTCGTCTGCCGAACGCCTGTCGCGGATGTGCTGTTTTGTACTTACGCCGTTGTACCCGTCCGAAATTTCGCCAGTGTAGCCGCGTGCATATCGCACTTCGACCTGAGCGCCAAGACGGTCTTGAAGCCCTTTTAGCGGCGAAATTTCGTATTTTGCTTTTAACGAGGAACTGCCGCCGCCAACGGTCATCATGCGGATGGCATTTTCGCCGATAACGGCTATTTTTTTGGTTTTGTTCGGGTCGATCGGCAGTGTGTTGTTGTCGTTTTGCAGGAGGACAATCCCTTCTTGGGCAATTGTTCTCCCGGCTTGGGCATGTTCGGACGTCCCGAATGAACCGAAGGGACGATTTTTGTTCATGGTGGTGCGGAAGGTCAGCCGGAGTATGTTGCGGACTTTGGCGTCGAGGGTTGCCGTTGCTATTTCGCCCGATTGTAGCTTGTCCAGGTACGGTTTGGCCAGAAAGTAGGCGTCGTAGGCGTTTGCACTGTTTTCGGTCAGCCCGTTGGTTCCGGTTCCGAATTCCATGTCCAGCCCGTTATAGGCGGCTTGGCGGGTGTCGTACACGCCTCCCCAGTCGGAAACAACTACGCCGTCGAACTGCCATTCGTCGCGGAGAATATCGTTCAGCAGCCGCCGGTTGTGACAGGCGTGCTGACCCCGGTAGAGGTTGTAGGCGCCCATGATTGCCCATGCGTTGCCCTGCCTGACGGCCGCCTTGAAAGCGGGCAGGTAGATTTCGTACAATGCCCTGTCGCTCAGATTGACGTCGACTGTGTGGCGGTCGACTTCCTGGTTGTTCAGCGCAAAATGTTTGACACAGGCGGCTACACCGTTACTTTGTACTCCCCGAATGTAGGGCACGACCAGTTCGGCTGCCAAATGGGGATCTTCGCCCATGTATTCAAAATTGCGTCCGTTCAGCGGCGTGCGATAGATGTTGACGCCCGGCCCGAGCAGTACGTTTTTGTTGCGGTAGCGGGCTTCTTCTCCGATTGATTTTCCGTAGAGGGCCGACATTTCTCTGTTCCATGTTGCCGCCAGGCATGTCAGGGCCGGGAATGCAATGCAGGAGTCGTTTGTCCATCCGGCCTGATTCCATTCGTCCCACAGTACTTCGGGTCGGATGCCGTGCGGTCCGTCCGTCATCCAGTTTTCGGGTATGCCCAAGCGCGGAACGCCTGCGGAACCGAATTTGGATTGTGCATGGCACATCGCTACTTTTTCGTCCATTGTCATGCGTGAAAGCGCATCTTCAATCCGTTCTTCGATCGGTTTGGTGTCATCCAGATAAGTTGGTGTCTGAGCCGGTAACGCGAATGAAAGAATCAGCAGTCCGGCCAAAAGGAATGTTTTTTTCATTTTTTGTTTCTATTTGTTATGATGTAAGTGATTTTGAACGTCATCTTTCCGTTGCGATGACCGGTCGTAAAGATAGGTATTTTTCACCTTTCGACGGCTCTATGTGATTGATCCGTGTGATTTTTAATGTGTTTTGACGGCGCTGCCTTTCTTTTGACGTTCGGACGTCTTGATGAATGACGTTTCAGGTTCATAAAT
This sequence comes from Prevotellaceae bacterium, assembly GCA_031255055.1. Taxonomy (GTDB): domain Bacteria; phylum Bacteroidota; class Bacteroidia; order Bacteroidales; family Paludibacteraceae; genus JAIRTG01. The sequence goes on along the minus strand of JAIRTG010000128.1, from coordinate 1,500 downwards.
AAAATATGTACTTTTGCGGCAAAAAATAACCCTAAAATTTTCATTCAAACATGTCACCTTTATCATCTTCCTCCGAATTTAAAATCTTTTCCGGAACAAAATCAAACTATCTCGCCCAAAAAATCGCCGTCGGTTTGGGCGCTTCGTTGGGACAGTTGATTATCGAACGCTTTTCCGACGGTGAATTTGCCGTGTCGTACGAAGAATCAATCAGAGGACAATGTGTCTATTTGGTTCAATCGACTTTCCCAAGCTCGGATAATCTGATGGAACTGTTGCTGATGATTGATGCGGCAAAACGTGCGTCTGCCTATAAAATTATCGCAGTGATCCCTTATTTCGGCTGGGCGCGTCAGGACAGAAAAGATAAACCGCGGGTTTCTATCGGGGCAAAACTGATTGCCGATATGCTGACGATGGCCGGCGTTGACCGCGTTATTACAATGGATTTGCATGCCGACCAGATTCAGGGCTTTTTTAATGTGCCGGTGGATCATTTATACAGTTCGACCATTTTTATTCCGTATCTAAAATCCTTGAAACTGAAAAACCTGGTCATAGCTTCGCCCGATGTGGGAGGCTCAAAACGTGCCGGTTCGTATGCCAAGCATTTGGGCGTCCCGATGGTTTTGTGTCACAAAACACGCGAAAAGGCGAATGTGGTGGGCGAAATGAAGATTATCGGCGAAGTGGAAGGAAAGGATGTCGTTATTGTGGACGATATGGTTGACACGGCCGGTACACTGTGTAAAGCGGCGGATTTGATGATCGAAAACGGTGCAAACAGTGTTTGTGCGCTTGTTTCGCACGGAGTGATGTCGGGAAACGCCTCCGAGCGTATTTTAAATTCCAAATTGAAGGATATCGTGTTTACCGATTCAATACCGTACGATTGCGAGCAGTGCCCCAAAGTGAAGATTCTCTCCATTGCCGACATGTTTGCCGAAACAATATCAAGAGTGCAATACCACAAATCGATCAGCGAACAGTATCTGCTGTAGAACATCCGAAGTCGGAAGTCGGCGGACATCGTGCACCGACTCTTTATCAAACAGTATTGAACATGAAGGAGGATGTCATTCGGTGAAGGATGAAATAGCTCTTTCGGCCGTTGACGTCTTCCTTCCGGAAAGAGAAAGAGAATGAGGGGGGGGAAGTCTCCCCCTCGCTTCAGCCGCCTACGGCGTCTTCCGCTACCCCCTCTGCGGGGCTCCGCCCCGCAACGCCCCGAAAGACAGTGTTTAAATAGTGTTTAGTGATTAGCGAGGAAAATATCAAACTTTTACTAACTATAAAAAAGTTATTTAATCCTTAACCGAATGACATTGGCATGAAAGGGGATGAATTTTGGGAAGCAAGTTACGTGGAGAAGCAGGCCATGTGGGGTTTTGAGCCTTCGGCTTCCGCCGTGGCTGCAAGAGATTTCTTCCGAAGGGAAAGGATCGGGGATATACTGATACCGGGTATCGGATACGGCAGGAATGCAAGGGTTTTTCTTGA
>JAIRTG010000075.1 GCA_031255055.1 Prevotellaceae bacterium | reverse complement strand
CATTGCTCAATCCGAGCTATCCCTATCAAATGCCGCGTTACCTGAAAGACGGTCACCTCGACATGGATTACCTGATGCGTGACTTTCAGCAGTTCTGGCAGGCGAACAGCGCCATCTGGGTGGAGAAGCTGGACTATCGCGAAGCGGCGCCACACCTGGTACTGATGGCCTTCCTACAGCGTATCGTCAACGGCGGCGGACAGATTATTCGCGAAATGGCTTCCGGTACGGGTCGCCTTGACCTCTGTCTGCTCTACGAAGACAGGAAGTATCCCATCGAACTAAAAATAAATTACGGAGAAAAGTACCTCGAGGAGGGTCTCGAACAGACAGCCCGTTACATGGACACCCACTGCTGCAACGAAGGTTGGATGGTCGTCTTCGACCGCCGTCCGTCCGTCGGCTGGGAGGACAAACTCTATATGCGCAGGGAAACCGTAAACGGTAAAACGGTTACGGTGGTGGGGGTGTAGAAGAAGTGTAAAAAGGACGGGGCGTTGCGGGGCAGAGCCCCGCAGAGGGGGTAGCGGAAGACCGCCAACGGCGGGCTGAAGCGAGGGGGAGACTTCCCCCCCCTAATTCTCTTTCTCTTTCTTCGTGTTTAGTGTTTCGTGATCAGTGCAGATTCGCTATGATTCATCACTAAACACTAATCACTATTTAATCCATCTTTTTGTTAAATCGCTAAAGGCGTCAATTCGCCTGTCGCGGAAAAAAGGCCATATCCGCCGTACGGTTTCGGTCTTTTTTGTGTCGATGTCAACAATCAATATCTCATCATTTTTGCTGTCGGCCATGGCCAGTATCTCGCCTTGAGGCCCTGAAACAAAACTGTTCCCCCAAAATTGAATGCCGTTTGTGACGCCGGAAGGATCGGACTCGTGACCTGTCCTGTTGCACGAAATTACATGCAGGCCGTTTGCTATGGCGTGTCCCCTTTGTGAGATGATCCAGGCTTCTTTTTGTCGTTGCTTTTCTTCGTCGCTGTCGGCGCTTTCCCAACCGATGGCTGTCGGATAGATCAGCAATTCGGCGCCGGACATCGCCATCAAACGTGCGGCTTCGGGATACCATTGGTCCCAACAGATGAGTACGCCCAGATTGCCGACCGAAGTTTGAATGGGATAAAATCCCAAGTCGCCCGGCGTGAAGTAGAACTTCTCGTAATAGGCGGGGTCGTCGGGAATGTGCATCTTGCGGTATTTCCCGGCAATGCTTCCGTCTTTTTCGATGACTGCTGCGGTGTTGTGATAGAGTCCCTGCGCCCGCTTTTCAAATAGCGACAGCACGATGACTATCTGAAGCTCACGGGCTAGTTTGCCGAAATATCGGGTGGAGGTGCCGGGTATTGTTTCGGCCATGTCGAAAAAAACGGGGTCTTCGGTTTGACAGAAATAGAGTCCGTTGTGCAGTTCCTGTAATACGACCAGCGTTGCGCCGGCTGCCGAAGCTGTACGGATGTTCGCTTCCAGTTTATTGATGTTTGCCTGAAGGTCTTTTGTGTTCGATTGTTGTATCAGTGCTACTCTCATTTGTGTGATGATGAAAAGATTGGAGGGCAAAAGTAGGCTTTTTATAATAATTCGCAAAAAACCAAATCACAAATAAACCTTCTCGGATCGGGAGTTGTTATCAGTCCAACACAAATCAGACTAAGGTAGTTAATGGAAAATCTGAAAAAGCAAATAAAAGAATCTTTTTTCAACCCCGTTTTATATCTCTCCCCTCTAATCACATTCATCATCACAAATAATACTTTTGGAAAGGGCATCGCGTGGCTTGTTGCGCTTTCTGTCGCTTTTTGTATCACAGTATATGTCCGCTTCCGGTATCATCGCCTGCTTTCGTGGCACTATTTCACCAATGTTCTGTTTATTACAATCGGTGTCGTTATCAGCATTGTTTCAAGTTCGGATATTTCGTTCAAATACAATGGCGTGATAGATAAAATGACACTCGTGTGCTGCTTTATTGTCGTGCTTGCACTGCAAAAACCAATCGAAAAGCTGATGACGGGCGTGATGCCCAAACTGATTCCGATGACAAATAACCTGCAAGAGTTTTTTCAGACAATCAAGGTGTTTACGCTCGTCCTGACGGGATATGTTGCGGCCTATTTGGCAATCATTTCGAGGGTCAAACCCGAAGATGTCGATGAATGTGCGACTGTGTTCTGGTACGTATATGCCGTTTTGCTCATCGTGTTGATTGTGTACGAAATGTTGCGGGTGATGTTTATCCGAAAACACCTGAAGGGCGAACAGTGGTGGCCTATTGTTACAAAAGACGGTAAGCGAATCGGTATGATAGAGCACCTGACAAGCCTGAACGATGAAAAGAAATATATGCACCCGATCGTCCGCGTGATCATTTTCGATACCAACCGGATTCTGATGTACAAGCGTTCGGACGACGATTTTGTGGCGCCGAACTTATGGGATGCCAGTATTTCAAAACACGTGAGGGTGGGGGACGATTTGCCGAAAAGAATCAAAAGCGTACTGGTGAACAGGTACGGCATGACGTCGGTCAAGACAAGTTTTCTGGCAAACTACACCTACGATGCCGAAAACGAAGAACAATTTGTGGCGCTCTATGTCGGATGTGCCTCTCACAAAGAGTCGAAGCCAACGGAAAACGGCGCCAAATGGTGGACACTGCAACAAATTGAAGAAAATCTGCAGGAAAATGTTTTCTCCCCACAGTTTCAAATCGAATACAACATCTTGAAAAGAAGCGGACTGATTGATAACGGTACATACGAGTGCGACTGTTCGCTGAAAGAGTTGATCAATAGAAAAAAGTCGGGGAAAAAACTGTCGGAAGACTATTAGGAAAGAACGGTCGGATGCCACCGCCGATTGTCGCTTACGTCCGATTGCATATCTCACCATACCGCCTTCCGTCTTTGCGACAATCCATTCTACCCATTTTATTTATTCACATTGTTCACAAAACAATTTACCAAAAACACGGATACTATAACAAATAAGAATAACTATGTCGAAAAAACGCAAACAAGCTGCCGAAACGCAGTTGAAAAAATCGGAACTGATTCAAAAAATTAAAAACATCTTCAACGAACATCCCGAAAAGACGTATAACTACAAACAACTGTCGAGCCTGCTGAATATCAAAAAAGAATCTCAGCGGATATTTATCAACCACATCCTCTACGAATTGTATGAAGACGAACTGTTGGCCGAAGTGTCACGCGGGAAATTCAAGCTCATTTCTCGGGGAGGCTTCGTCACCGGAACCATCGACCGTCAGGGCGTAAAAACATACATGCTGCCCGACGATGACGGCGAACCGGTTTTCATCCCCGAACGGAAAATAAACCACGCCCTGCAAAACGACCGCGTAAAAGTATTTCTATACGCACAGCGAAAAGGCCGTCAGGCCGAAGGCGAAGTCGTGGAAATACTTAAACGGGCTCAGGACACCTTTGTGGGCGAGTTGGAAGTGTCCGACAATTACGCCTTTTTGTTACTCGACAATAAAATCATGCTGAAAGACATTTTCATTCCTAAGGATAAACTGAAAGGCGGAAAAAACGGACAGAAAGCCATCGTAAAACTGAAAGAATGGGACCGGAAAGGTAAAAACCCTGTCGGCGAAGTCCTCGACATTTTGGGAAACAAGGGAGATAATGATGCCGAGATGCACGCGATTTTAGCAGAGTTCGGCCTGCCTTACTCGTATCCCGAACAGGTGGAAGCCGCCGCCGACAGGATAGATGCCGGAATTACGCCCGAAGAAATAGCCAAACGCATCGACCTGCGCGATGTCGTGACATTTACCGTCGACCCGCGCGACGCCAAAGATTTCGACGATGCACTCTCGCTGCGCAAGCTGAAAAACGGACTTTGGGAAGTCGGGGTACACATTGCCGATGTCACACATTATGTCCGTCCCCAAAGCCTCATCGAAAAAGAAGCCGTCAAACGGGCGACATCCGTCTATTTGGTCGACAGAACGATCCCGATGCTACCCGAACATCTATCCAACGGCATCTGCTCGCTTCGGCCGGACGAAGAAAAACTGACCTATTCGGTTATTTTTCAGTTAGACGACAATGCGGAAGTGACGCATTATCAAATCGCCAAAACAGTCATCCGGAGCGACCGGCGATTCACCTACGAAGAGGCGCAAAACATCATCGAAACCCGACAAGGCGAATTTAACAACGAAATGCTGACCTTAGACCGACTGGCGAAAATGCTTCGGGCAAAGCGTTTTTCGAGAGGCGCCATCTCGTTCGAGCGGGTCGAGGTACGGTTTGAAATCGACGAAAAAGGTAAACCCTTGAGCGTATTCTTTAAGGAAGCGAAAGACTCCAATCAGTTGATCGAAGAATTCATGCTGCTGGCGAATAAGACAGTAGCGACGCACATCGGTAAACCGCAAAAGGGAAAACCGACCAACACCTTTGTCTATCGGATCCACGACGTGCCGAATCAGGAGAAACTGCTCAATTTCTCCAATTTCATCAAACGGTTTGGCTACAATCTGAAAACGAGCGGTAAACAGTCTTCCGTATCGGCCTCCATCAACGGCGTGCTGGACAAGGTTGTGGGTACAAAAGAGCAGCATCTGATCGAAACGCTGGCCGTCCGTTCGATGGCAAAAGCCGCCTATTCGACCGAAAACATCGGCCACTACGGGTTGGCTTTCGACTATTACACACATTTCACATCGCCCATCCGCCGGTATCCCGATATGATGGTACACCGCTTGCTGACACAGTACGCCCAAGGCGGCAAGAATGTCAATGCAAAAGAATACGAAGACCTTTGTCGGCACAGTTCGGACATGGAACAATTGGCGTCGAACGCCGAAAGGGCATCCATCAAATACAAGCAAGTTGAGTTTATGTCGGCACAAATCGGGAAAGTCTTTGCGGGAGTTATTTCGGGAGTGACCGAATGGGGTATCTATGTAGAAATAGTCGAAAACAAGTGCGAGGGGATGATTCCCATCCGCGATTTGGACGACGACTTTTATACGTTTGACGAAAAAAACTACTGCATCACCGGCCGGAAGCATCACAAACGCTATCAGCTTGGCGACGATATTAAAATAAAAGTTGCCGGAGCTAATCTCGATAAAAAACAACTGGATTTTGCATTGGCATCAAGTTTATCAAGCAAACAAGAAAGAAAAAGAGAAAGATAATTAGGGGGGGGAAGTCTCCCCCTCGCTTCAGCCGCCTACGGCGTCTTCCGCTACCCCCTCTGCGGGGCTCTGCCCCGCAACGCCCCGAAGACAGTGAAGAGTGAAGAATGATTAGTGCGGATTCTCTATGATTAATCACTAAACACTAATCACAGGTTAGTTCTAGTCCCGTAGAACAGTCTGCCGGTTGTCCGAACCGTGATTCTTGTGATTTGGATTGATTGGTGTGATTTTCGACGTCACCTCGCATCCCGACCGGGGGCCGCGTGAATAAAAAATCCCCCG
>JAIRTG010000121.1 GCA_031255055.1 Prevotellaceae bacterium | reverse complement strand
AGTTGTTTTATTGATACGCTTTCGACAACTTTCACAATAACACAGCCCGAAATAGAGGCCATCGAAAATATAGCTGTCTGTAGCGGAGAAACCATCGACAGCATTATTTTTACATCTTCGTACCAACAAGTCACTTATAAGTGGGAAAACAATCGTCCGGACATTGGCATACCCGATTCGGGCATCGGTAACATTCCCGCATTTAAAGCCTCCAATACGACCAACGCACCCATTACAGCCACAATCAAAGTCCATCCTTTCATCGATCATTGCGATGGAAATGACCTCTTTTTCGACATAACGATCTATCCGGAGGTGGAGATAACAAATTCGATTGCAAACTCAACCGTTCTCAGCGGCACAGAAATGAGCGGATTTGTTTTTGAAATCTCCCTGCCCGACGCCATCGTCAACTGGACAAACGATAATCCGTCGATCGGACTGCCTCTGTCGGGCGTCGGCAACATCTCCGCATTTACGGCCGTAAACACCACCAATGTTATACAAAAGGCAAACATCAAAGCCATCGCAACAGGCTACGACGGTTGCAACAACGACTCGATAGCGTTCAACATCACAGTGTATCCCGAAATGAAGATAATAGTCGCTCCGGACACGGCCGTATGTCACAACGAAAACCTGCCCGAAATAGCGCTCACAACCTCCGTGTCCGACGCCGTCGTCAGTTGGACAAACGACAATCCGTCGATCGGACTGCCCCCGTCGGGCGTCGGCAACATCCCCCCATTTACCGCCGTGAACACTACCGGCGTTGTGCAGACCGCAAACATCTACGTCATGATAACCTACGATGACTACGAAGGCCGTTCGGCAATGTTCAACATCACGGTTTATCCCCACATAGAGATGCACTCCGTTCCGGATACGCTACTATGCCACAACGAAAAACTGCCCGAAATAACGCTCACAGCCTCGCTGCCCGACGCCATCGTCGACTGGACAAACGACAATCCGTCGATCGGACTGCCCTCGTCGGGCGTCGGCAACATCCCCGCATTTAATGTCGTCAATACCACCGGCGACCGGCAGACCGCACACATCTCCGTCGTGGCAAGCTATAACGGTTGCACCGGTGACACGATAGCGTTCAGTATCACCATTGATCCCGAAATAAAGTTGGAAGCTGTTTCCGATACAGCCGTATGCCACAGCGAAGAACTGCCCGAAATAGTGTTCACAACCTCCCAGCCCGACGCCATCGTCAGTTGGACAAACGACAATCCGTCGATCGGATTGCCTCCGTCGGGCACCGGCAACATTCCCCCATTTACCGCCATGAATACCACCGGCGACGGCGCCCCGCAGACCGCAAACATCTCCGCCGTGGCAAGTTACAACGGCTGCGACAGTGATCCGATAGTGTTCGGCATCACGGTTTATTCCGCAATAGCGATAAACACCGTTTCGAATACCGTCGTCTGCCACAACGAAGAACTGCCCGAAATAACGCTTACGGCTTCCGTGTCCAACGTCGTCATCGGTTGGACAAACGACAATCCGTCGATCGGACTGCCCCCGTCGGGCGCCGGCAGCATCCCCGCATTTACGGCCGTCAATACCACCGGCGATGTGCAAACGGCAAACATCCAAGTCACTGCAAGTTCCGACAACTGCACCGGCAGCTCGATGGCGTTCAACATCACGGTTCATCCCGAAATAAAGTTGGAAGCCGTTCCCGATACAGCCGTATGCCACGGCGAAGAACTGCCCGAAATAGTGTTCACAACCTCCCTGCCCGACGCCGTCGTCAGTTGGACAAACGACAATCCGTCGATCGGATTGCCCCCGTCGGGCGTCGGCAACATCCCCGCTTTTAATGTCGTCAATACCACCGGCGATGTGCAGACCGCAAACATCTCCGTTGTGGCAAGTTACAACGGCTGCGACAGTAACCCGATAGTGTTCGGCATCACGGTTTATTCCGAAATAGCGATAAACATCGTTCCGGATACCGTCGTCTGCCACAACGAAGAATTGCCCGAAATAACGCTCACGGCTTCCGCACCCGACGCCGTCATCGGTTGGACAAACGACAATCCGTCGATCGGACTGCCCTCGTCGGGCGCCGGCAGCATCCCTCCATTTACCGCCGTGAACACCACCGACGATGTGCAAACGGCAAACATCACCGTCGTGGCAGACGGCTCCAACAACTGCACCGGCGGCTCGATGACGTTCAACATCACGGTTCGTCCCGAAATAACGATAGACGCCGTTCCGGATACGATTGTATGTCACGACGAAGAAGTGGCCGGAATCACGCTCACGGCTTCCGCACCCGACGCCGTCATCGGTTGGACAAACGACAATCCGTCGATCGGACTGCCCCCGTCGGGCGTCGGCAACATCCCCGCTTTTACGCCCGTGAACGATTCGGACAACGACGTGATTGCCACAATCGTCGTAACGGCCTCCCACAACGGTTGCGACGGTGTGCCTGTCGAATTCACGATAACGGTCAAGCCGCCATTGAGAATCTCGCTGAAAGAATTACCGGAAATTTGCGGAGACGCCTCCGGCTTTTTCATCGAATATGACGACGCCTCCGGACGTGTAGAAAAGTATAGTCTTAAATATGACAAAAAAGCATTGCAAGCCGGCTTTACGAATCAGACCAATATCACGCCCTTGCGCAACAAGTTGGTAGAAGTCCCCTTACCAGGGCGCGTACGTCCCGACATCTACACGGTTGATATTGTCTTTGAAGGCGACAAATCGTCCGAAACAATTCCCGTCGAATTTGTGGTAAACTACCCGACAAGTATTCTGAAACAAAAATGGAACGATGTTATTTCACTGATAAACAGCGAATATAACGGCGGATACGAGTTTTCCAACTACGAATGGTATATCAACGACACCAAAATCGAAGATGCCTTCGGGTCTTACATCTACATTTCGGGAAACGAATTGGACTTCCGTTCGGTCTACAGGGTGAAACTCACGCGGGTCGACGACGGTCTTACACTCTTCACTTGTCCGTTTATCCCCGAACGGCGCAACGAAGAATTCTCGATCTACCCAACGCTCGTATACCAGGGCGACGACATTACGATTGACGTCGGCAAGGACGGAGAAATTGAATTGTGGGATATATTCGGACGTAAACTGAAAAATGTCGGTCTACAAGCCGGCAGAAATAAGGTCAAAGCTCCTTCCAACTTCGGTTCCTATCTGCTCATCATCACCTTTCCGGAGGAAGAAGAAAAACACAGCACATTTATAATGGTGAAATAGGAATATCCGTCAAACCGGCGCACAATATATGAGTGTTTAACGACTAGTGTTTAGTGATTAAACATAGCGAATCCGCACTAAACATTAAACACTAATCACTAATCACTAATCACTAAAAAAGATAATTAGGAGGGGGAGACTTCCCCCCCACCCTACTTATCTTTCTCTTTCTTCAAGAGGCTACCATGCTTCGTATGCCGAATTGAAATCAGCAACAGCCTCTTTTGCGGTATTTCCTGTGCCGTGTATTCCGTAATTCAATGTTTTATCGTCCAAGTCGATATAAACACTGTAATTGCCGTCATCCCCTCTTTCGATAAATGCTTTTACTGTATTCATGATGTTATTTTTTTATTTTGGGGCTAAACTTTAACCCCTGAATCGTTACTAATGCTTTTTAAAGTTCCCTTTGCTACCTCTTGGCTTTTGTGGTATCCCATTTTGAAATGACGTCCTGTAATTGGGCTGTACCATAATGGGTGTCCGTTCATCTCGCCATCTTGATAGCACACTAAAAAAAAAGGCGTCTAAGAATACTCTTAAACGCCTGCTGTGACTCCGACAGGATTCAAACCTGTAACCTTCTGATCCGTAGTCAGATGCTCTATTCAATTGAGCCACGGAGCCTGCTTTTGATTAGCGATTGCAAATGTACAACTTATTCTGATACCGACAAAATAAAAATAGAAAATATTGTCAAAATCTTCTCAATCCTCTCAGCAACTCTTCGACGGACATGCGCTTCTTGCCTGCTAACTGTACTGATTTCAGTAGAACGAATCCGTCGCTTGATGCGATTTTGATGGATTTTTTGTCTGTGAATACGGTTCCGATAACTTCGTTGTGCGGTTGTATTTCTTTTTCGGTTTCATATACTTTCAGCGTAACGGCTTCGCCGGATTGCGGAAACGTTATTTCCGTCCACGCCGCAGGATAGGGAGACAGACCTCTCACAAAGTTGTGGATGGCTTCTACCGATTTTGTAAAGTCGATTTTGCAGGTGTCTTTGAAAATCTTGGGAGCGGATTTCAACGCTGTGTTTTCGGTTGTGTATTCCGATTGTTTCGTTGTGTCTGCTTTGCCTTGTGCAATCAAATCGACCGTCCGGACAACAAGCTGCGCTCCTATGTCCATCAACTTATCGTGTACAATTCCGGCGTTGTCGTCTTCTGCAATCGTGATTTTTTTCCGAAGTATTATTTCGCCCGTATCAATCTCATGGGCGAGAAAGAAAGTGGTAACGCCTGTTTCTTTTTCTCCGTTGATGATCGCCCAATTGATGGGCGCCGCTCCCCGGTAGTGCGGCAAAAGCGATGCGTGAAGATTAAAGGTGCCGTGTTTTGGCATCGCCCAAACTGCTTGCGGCAACATGCGGAAGGCTACAACTATTTGTAAATCGCCATTCAGCGCCTTCAATTCGGCAAGAAATGTTTCATCTTTTAGCTTTTCGGGCTGAAGCAGCGGCAGATTTTTTTCTATCGCATACTTTTTCACGGGCGAATACTGTATTTTGTGCCCGCGTCCTGCCGGTTTGTCGGGCATTGTGACGACCGTCACTATGTTGTAGCCGCCTTCGACCAGCGATTTCAAACTCTGTACCGCAAAATCGGGTGTTCCCATAAAAATGATGCGCATATTTTCTCTGTGTTGTTCTAAATTAAAAATAGGATATGAATCGTTTCTTCAGCTTCTTTTGTCGATACCCCACAGCAGTTTATTTTTCAGTGTATCGAAAAAGGTATAGCCTTTTTGCTTGATGAGCTTGATGGTATAGTCGGCTTTTTTGATTTTCAATTTTGTTTTTTCATTCAATGTGTTCGATCTGCCGTCAATCGCAATCAGAAAAGAATGGCTGCGCGAACTTATCGACAGTTCTATTTCCCAGTCATCGGGCACAATCAGCGGACGAACGCTCAAACTGTGGGAGGCGACGGGGGAAAGGATAAAACTTTTGGCGCAGGGTATGACCAGGGGGCCGCCGACGCTCATCGAATAGGCGGTGGAACCTGTCGGGGTGGCGATTATCAAACCGTCGGATTGGTAGGTGTGTACAAATTCGCCGTTGACCGATAGATCGATGCTTATCATCGACGAACTGTCTTTTTTCAGTACGACAACGTCGTTCAAAGCGTTCGGCATTTTCAGTTCAACGGTCTCATCGCCTGCTTCAACGTGCAATAGCGTGCGGTCTTCCAGGACATAATTTCCATTCAGCAGGGCATTCAGCGCCGCTTTGACGTCGTTTTCGGCTACATCGGCCAGAAAGCCCAAATGTCCCATGTTTATGCCGAGTATCGGAATCGCTTTGTTTCCGACATTCATCGCTGTGTGGAGAAATGTGCCGTCGCCGCCGATGCTGAACGCAAAATCGGCCTCAAAATCGGCGCTTTCGATCGGATGAACCGATTTTTCGTTAAACTTGTCGCTTTGAAGCGCCTGCGGATATAGTTTTTTTTCAAATAGCAGATGAACATCTCTGTCCGAAAAAAAGTCTGTCAGCAGATCAATCAGCGCCTGTACTTCGTGTTTGTGTGTATTGCCGAAAATTGCGATTTTCATTCGTCGGTTATTTTAATCGGGTTAGAAATAGAAAGATTTCATGTCTTCGGCCAGTGCCGTGTTTTCAAATTCGTTTGTTGCCTCTGTCAGCAGTTGTTGATGTGTTTTGTAGCGTGCCGAACAGTGACCGATGATCAGTTTTTTGACATTCGCTTTACGGGCTATTTTTCCTGCCTGTCCGGCGGTTGAGTGCATGGTTTTTTGCGCCCTGACTGCTTCGGTGCTTGCAAAAGTGGCCTCGTGATAGAGGCAGTCTACGTCTTGGATTATCGGTATTATTTTTTCGAAATACATCGTATCCGAGCAGTATGCGTAGCTTTTGGCAGGGTCGGGCGGAGTTGTCAGCAACCGGTTGGGGATGATTTCGCCCGAAGCTGTTTCAAAGTCTGCGCCTTGTTTGATTTTCGGAATTTTCCATACGGGTATTTCGTAAAAATCGATCATATCGCGTTTTATATGCCTGTCTTTTTGTTTTTCACGGAACAAAAAACCGGCGGTGGGTACTCTGTGTTTCAGCGGAATGGTCGATACGCTGATGGTACGGTCTTCGTAGATGGTCTCGTTTTTTTTCGGGTGAAACGGTTCAAAGTAGATGTTGAACGGAAGTTCGGTACAAAAATAATCCAGTTGTTTTTGCATCAATTTTTTCAGGTCGCCGTGCGAATGGATATACAAATCGGCGGTTCTGTTCAACATGCCGAAAGAGGAGATGAGTCCGATCAGTCCGAAACAATGGTCGCCGTGCAAGTGGGAGATAAAGATATGTCCCAACCGGTTCGATTTTACGGCCGCTTGACGTATTCTTATCTGAGCGCCTTCTCCGCAGTCGATCATAAACTGTTTATTTCTCCATTCCAGTATCTGTGAGCATGGAAAGCTGTTGCCCGAAGGCAGCGCCGAACCTGAACCTAATATTGTCAATTTTACCTGCTCCATGTATTGATTCAATATCGTTTAATCGGTCGGCTGGATGTCGTTTCTGAGGAGGCTAAACACGTGAAGGTCAAAATAGATGTTTCCGTAACGTTCGCCGGCCCGCTCGATGCCTTCTTCTATAAAATTCAGTCGTCTGGCCACCCTGACGCTCTTTTCGTTTCCAACCGCCACCCGTATCTGGATACGATTCATATATAGCTGTTCGAAGGCGTATTTTATCAACGTCCGACAACTTTTGGTGATAATGCCTCTACCCTGCAGGTGTTCTGAAAGCCAGTATCCGATTTCAGTTTTATCGTCGTTGCTGTTGATGTCTTTTAATCCGATTAGTCCCGCAAATTCATTCTGAAAATAGACAATGTAGGTCAAATGTATATATTTCATGCAGAGCTGATAATTTACAAATTTCTCCGTATCGTTTCGTGTTGCGATGGTGGGGACAAACGGTAACCATTCGCTCAGATACTCACGTTGCTTATCAATCGTATTAAAAATATCATCGATATGCTTTAAATCAATTTCTTCCAGTCGGATATTCGTATCAACAATCATTTCGGTTTCTATATTTATCATTTTAAGGAGGTGGATTTATAACGGTGTAACGGTGTAACGGTATAACGGGTGGGAACGCATCATTTTTATTTCTTGTTGCCGGAGTTACGGTCGGGTGGTCGACGTTTCATTTATCAGTCGATGCGTGTTTTTTTCTTCAGTTCAAAATCCCGACCGAGATATTTTTCGCGTACAATGGGGTTATCGGCCAATTCCTGCGAAGTTCCCTGAAAAAGGATTTTTCCTTCAAAGAGCAGGTATGCTCTGTCGGTAATCATCAGGGTTTCGTCCACATTATGGTCGGTTATCAGGATGCCGATGTTTTTATCTTTCAGTTTCCACACGATGTCTTGAATATCCTGTACGGCAATCGGGTCTACGCCGGCAAACGGTTCGTCGAGCATGATGAAGCGTGGTTCGATGGCCAGACAGCGGGCAATTTCGGTACGGCGTCGTTCGCCTCCCGACAAACGGTCGCCGATATTTTTACGGACGTGTTCCAGATTAAACTCGGCGATAAGCGTTTCAAGTTTTTCTTTTTGGTATTCTTTTGGGAACTTGGTCATTTCGAGCACTGCTTTGATATTATCCTCCACCGTCATTTTTCTGAAAACGGAAGCTTCCTGCGCCAGGTATCCGACGCCGTTTTGTGCTCTCCGGTAGACGGGATATCCGGTGATGTCTTTATCGTTCAGAAATATTTTTCCCGAATTAGGCGTCACCAATCCTGTCGTCATATAGAAAGTGGTTGTTTTGCCGGCGCCGTTTGGTCCGAGCAGGCCTACGATTTCGCCTTGCATGACGTCGATAGAGACGTCGCTGACTACCGTCCGCTTACCGTATTTCTTATAAAGATGTTCGGTGCGAAGCACCATGTTTTCGTTTATCATAATATGACGAATTAAAAAGCACAAAAGTAAGTTTTTGCACCCGTAATCAAAAATAAGCCTTGTTATTAAAACAAAAAAGCAACGTTCGAGATAGCGCTTAGTGGTTAGTGGTTAGTGATTAGTGGTTAGTGGTTAGTGATTAGTGATTAGTGATTAGTGATTAGTGGTTAGTGATTAGTGGTTAGTGATTAGTGATTAGTGGTTAGTGATTAGTGGTTAGTGATTAGTGGTTAGTGATTAGTGGTTAGTGATTAGTGGTTAGTGATTAGTGGTTAGTGATTAGTGATTAGTGGTTAGTGATTAGTGCCGGTTCGCTATGTTTAATCACTAAACACTAATCACTAATCACTAAATAATGAATGACGTATTCCCCCTAAT
>JAIRTG010000119.1 GCA_031255055.1 Prevotellaceae bacterium | reverse complement strand
CACTAATCACTAATCACTATTTAATCACTGTCTTACGGGGCGTTGCGGGGCAGCGCCCCGCAGAGGGGGTAGCGGAAGACGCCGTAGGCGGCTGAAGCGAGGGGGAGACTTCCCCCCCCTAATTATCTTTCTCTTTCCGGATGGATGACGACAAGGGCTGAATGAGCTATTTAATCCTTAACCGAATGACATTGCCCCAAATTCAGGGATATCTACCCTGAATTTTACCCAAGTTTTGATGGTTTTTATCCGACTTGTCCGCGTGGAGCGTAAATGAATATTTTAGGTTTTCTTCTTCGCCTGTTCGCTTGGCGAAGGTACATCCGGACTTTGCTTTCGCTTTTCCCTATCTGTCAGCTCAATATTCTTCATTCCATTCCGGCAATCTGCCGTAGATTTCAAAATATCGTTGCAGAAGCAAGCCTTCTACATAAGAAGGCAGATCGCAATGGTTTTCGTCGAAAGTCACACTCCAATATATATCAAGGGCGTCGGATCCGTCTCTTTCTATTTTCTGTTCAAAGTATTTCTGTTGAGAAATTCCGTCTTGCTTATCATTCAACCGTTTATTAAGTGACTGATCTTTGAATTTCCCATTGGCTTTCATCGTTCCCGATTTGCCTATGTATACCAAGTCTATTTTTCCTCGACATAATCGGTAGATGTAATAAATGCCGGGCAAATTGGGTACGTCGATCGATGCCTCTTTCAACTTATCTCCTTTCGTGAAGAAGAAATGTCCATTCGTTTTTATGCTATTTCGTTCCATTGGGCTGTTCGGTAAGACATCCGATTCGGACGACAAATGATAGTCATTTTTATGAAAGTAGGTGTTTCACCGGTTTATAAAAAATACAACGCATGACGTGATGTTCCATATTGAGTGAACAGCAAGGGAAACACCCTGTCATACTTTGAATATCCGGCGACGTGCGCTATCTTTGTGAACGTTAACTTATAAAATAAATCAGTTATGTATATTGCAAATCCCATTTACGACGTCGTCTTCAAATTTATGATGGAAGACAATCGGGTGGCCAGAGCTTTCATTTCGGCCATCATCCAGGAGGAAGTGACGGAACTGGAGTTCGCGGCTAAGGAACAGACCGTCCGACTGAACAGGGACGGAGAAAAACAACCGGATCCCGAAATGCCTCAATATACCGTGTGCCGCTTCGACTTTACCGCACGTATTGCCCTGGCCGGCGGAGGACATAAAACCGTGCTGATCGAATTACAAAAAGCCAAGTACGCTACCGACATTATGCGTTTCCGCCGTTACTTGGGTCGGCATTACCAGGATACGGAAAATACCTACGGCGAGAAGGAGTATCCGAAAGCGCGTCAGATTTACTGTATTTTCTTGTTGGGCTACGACGTCGACGTACCGGGATGTCCGGTTATTCGGGTGGACGCCTGTGCGAAAGACGTGACGACAAACGAAGATGTAGAGGTGTCGAGCGAGTTTATCGAGAGTCTGCACCACCGTTCGTGGATCGTACAGATCAGAGAACTGAAGCAGCGTCGTCGCAACGATATGGAGAAATTGCTGAGCATCTTCGATCAGGCAAACCGTACCCGAAGTCATTATATCCTGAATGTGAATGAAGAAGATTTTCCTGAAGCTTGTCAGCCCATCATCAACCGCTTAATCAGGGCTACGGTGAGTGCCGATATTCAGATGGAAATGGAAAATGAGGATGATTATTATACGGAAATTCAGACAAGGGAACGCCAAATCACCGAACAAAGAGCGGCGCTTGAAGAAACAAAGAAAGCGCTTGGAGAAAAAGATAAAGTGATCGAAGAAAAAGACAAAGAGCTTGGAGAAAAAGATAAAGCACTTGGAGAAAAAGATAAAGCACTTGGAGAAAAAGACAAAGAGCTTGGAGAAAAAGACAAAGAGCTTGAAGAAAAAGATAAAATGATCGAAGCATTAAAAAAACAGTTAGCCGATAGACAAATATAGCGTACAAACTAAAACTCCGCCGGACTTCCGATAATCCCCTGCGGGCAAAGCGCAGAGAAACGGTGAACAGCAAAACGATTATAGTTGTGGGAGCGTGAAGGACTGTCCTCCAGTTCCTGTTTTCGCTTTCGATGCAGGAGTTAACGCAAAGTTCCCGAAGGGGATTGAGGAGGAGTGTCAGGGCGTTGCAGGGCAACGGAAGACACCGCAGGAAATTAAAGCGAGGAGGAAACTTTCCCCTCGCTTTTTCCTTCTTCGGCGGAAGACACCGCAGACGAAATCGCTAATAGCCAGGATACAGGGTCAGACCGTCATGCCGCCGTCGACACTCAGTACGGCGCCATTGATATAAGCGGCATCGGCGGAGGCCAAAAAAGCGTAGGCGGCGGCAATCTCTTCGGGATTCCCCAAACGACCTGCGGGTACTTTGGCTTTCATGCCGTCGAGTACGCTTTCCGGCATTGCGGCAACCATCTCGGTCGATATGAAGCCCGGAGCAACAGCATTTACAGTGATACCTTTCCGACCAAGCTCCCGCGCCCACGTTTTGGTCATGCCGATTAGCCCCGACTTTGCGGCGACATAGTTTGTCTGTCCGAAATTTCCGTACAGCCCTACCACCGACGAAGCGTTTATTATCCGACCATATTGCTTCTCGAGCATATATTCCGAAATTATTTTCGTGCAGTAGAAAACACCTGTCAGGTTGACGTCAATCACCTGCTGCCAGAGTTCAGGCGTCATCTTTTTCAGTGAACTATCGCGCGTAATTCCCGCGTTATTGACCAGAATGTCGATTGAGCCAAACTGCTCGTGCACCCGTTTGGCCGCCTGTTCTATCTCCTGATAATCGGCGGTATTTACCTTCATAAAAACGGCGGTTTTTCCGACTTCGTTCAACTCTTTATCCAAAGCGCGTCCCCGCGTTTCGTCCACGTCCCAAATGACGACATTTGCGCCTTCTTCCGCAAAACGTACAACGGTTGCTTTGCCGATGCCCGCCGCGCCGCCTGTGATGACGGCAATTCTGTTCTTTAATCCTCTCATATTATGGTATTATTTATGGTGTATTCAGACAAATTGTTTTGTATGTTTCAACCGTGCTGTTCCTTCGATTAGCCTGTTACCGTTATTGTCGGTCAACAGGCAGGCGACCGTTCCGTTATGCTTTTCGGTATTGACTTCCGTTATTTCCACCCTTGCCCTGTACGGCGTGCCGACGAAAACAGGCGCCAGAAATTTCATATCCTGATACATATAGATGGTACCTTCGCCCGGGAAAAGAGTGCCGAAAATGCGCGAAAAGACAGCGCCTGCCAAAAAGCCGTGCACAATCGGTCGCCCGAAAAGAGTGTTTTTGGCATATTCGGCATCAATATGAATAGGGTTGCTGTCTGCCGTTATTTCGGCAAAAGCGTCGACCTGCGCTTGCGTGAAGCTGATGTCAAGTTCGTAAAAATCTCCCTGTTTCAACATATTCGATTATCTTTTAATGATTAGAGCCGTTCCCATACCGCCGCCGATACAAAGTGAAGCCAGACCGGTTTTTTTACCCGACCGTATCATTTCGTGAATCAGCGAGACAACAATTCTATTTCCCGAAGCGCCTATGGGATGTCCGAGCGCAATAGCGCCGCCGTTCACGTTGGCATACTGCATAATCCGGTCTTCGGTCATATCGTGATCTTTTGCCAACTGTCTGATGACGCCTAACGATTGCGCAGCAAAGGCTTCGTTCAGTTCGATGACGTCCATTTGACTGAGCTTCATATCGGCTTTTTTCAGCGCTTTCGCAATGGCCGGAACGGGTCCCATTCCCATAATAGCAGGGTCGACGCCGGCCTGACCGGTCGAGATGATTTGAGCCAAAGGTTCGATGCCGAGCTTTTTAACCATATCTTCCGAAGCCACCAGTACGAACGACGCACCGTCGTTGATACCCGAAGCGTTACCCGCTGTGACGGTTCCGTCTTTTTTAAAAGCCGGTTTCAGCTTAGCCAGCTTTTCGAGATTGGAGCCGCGATTGGGAAACTCATCGGTGTCGAAAACAATCGTTTCTTTGCGTGTCTGTATTTCAACCGGTACAATTTCGTTTTTGAACCGTCCGGCGTCGATAGCGGCAATCGCTTTTTGTTGCGACCGGTAGGCAAAAGCGTCCTGATCTTCGCGAGAGATGTTATATTTCTCCGCGATATTTTCGGCAGTGATACCCATGTGCAGTTTTGAGAATGCGTCGGTCAGACCGTCGTACACCGCATGGTCGAGCGAGCAGATGTCGCCCATTTTATTACCGGTGCGCACGCTACCCGGTATCACAAACCCGGCCCCCGACATCGATTCCGTTCCACCGGCGAATATCAGTTCGGCTTCTCCTGCGCCGATAGTATTACAGGCAGAGATGATCGTTTTCATACCGCTTCCGCAAATCATGTTTACGCCGTAGGCGGGCACTTCCTGCGGGATTCCTGCTTTGATCGACGCCTGACGCGCGATTCCCTGTCCCTGTCCCGCCATCAAAATATTTCCGACAATCACCTCATCTATTTCCGAAGGGTCTATCTTTGTTTCGTCCAGGATATTTTTCATCACAGTGCCGGCCAAATCCACTGCGGAAACATTTCCGATTGTTCCTAAAAACTTACCGATAGCCGTCCGTTTTGCGGCAATGATATATACATTTTTCATGCTCTATTATTGTGTGTTTATTGATTAATAAATAGAAAATTCATATTTAAGGCGTCAGCCAAGCATTGATTGCAAATCGGCGGCAACAATCAATTGCGCTTCGGTAGCTTCCCGTACCTGTTCAAGAGTAAATGCCGGATTGATTTCTTTCAGCAACAGACCGTCGGGCGTCACTTCGATTACGCCCATTTCGGTGATAATCAAATCAACCTGTCCCGCAGCCGTAAGCGGCAGGGTACACTCTTTCATTATTTTATGACTACCTTTAGCAGTATGCTCCATCGCCAGGATGACTCTTTTTGCGCCGACAATCAAATCCATAGCGCCGCCCATTCCCGGCGTCTTTTTACCCGGGATAATCCAGTTAGCCAGATTCCCTTTTTCGTCCACCTGCAATGCGCCCAAAACAGTCACATCGACATGTCCTCCGCGGATAATTCCGAAAGAAGTTGCGCTATCGAAACTACTGGCTCCCGGCTGTATGGTAATATAGCCGCCGCCCGCATCAGTCAGTTCGGGGTCTTCCTCGCCCGCCGCAGGACGCGCTCCGATACCTAACAGCCCATTTTCCGATTGCAACGTGACACGCACATGTTCAGGTAGATAGTTCGGTATCATGGTCGGCAGACCGATACCCAAATTTACAACATCGCCATCACGCAATTCCATTGCGGCGCGTCTTGCGATTATTTCTCTTACTCGATTTTTGTCCATAGTATATCTATTTTTTATATTTCATTAATCTGAGAACTTTTTCAAACACAAGCATCTCCGAGAGTCCATTTAGGTTTTCACACGGCCTCCGTCCGACGGGGGGTCGCTACCCTTACTTGACGGGGGGCGCTACCCTTACCTGCCGGGAGTCGCTACCCTTCTCTGCTGGGGGTCGCTACCCTTACCTGCAGGGGGTCGCTACCCTAATTTTGAGAGCGGTCGTGAGATGAGGTCGGAGAGATATTTTTTTGGGGGAGGGGGAAGTCTCCCCCTCGCTTCAGCCGCCTACGGCGTCTTCCGCTACCCCCTCTGCGGGGCTCTGCCCCGCAACGCCCCGTCCGGTATTCCGAACACCCCTTCCGGGTGAATCGTAAAAAAACATCCTGTGCACAATACAAACAATTGTTTTTACGGATTCGGCATAATATGTTCGTTCAAGAAATTTTCCATTGCCCCATAAAATTCAAACATATTTTCTTCATTGTGAAATCCGTGTCCTTCATTATCTTTCACCATATATTGCACCTCTACACCACGATTTTTCAACGCTTCCACCATTTGATCCGATTCATCTTTATTCACACGAGGATCATTAGCGCC
>JAIRTG010000035.1 GCA_031255055.1 Prevotellaceae bacterium | reverse complement strand
TGCCCTGATATAATACGTATAGCTCTGGCAGTCCAGTTTACCGTAGCTCCCGGTGGCAGGTTGCTGATAGAGTAAGTGACCTGGCCGTCGCATATCTGCGATGGGCCGGAGAGGGTGGGAGCATAATAAGTGTTATGAAAAGTACTATTGTTGATCAATGTATAGTGAATTCTCTTTTTCTGACCATTAGAAAAATGAGTTAAGCAAGTTGGAGGTGCGTATGACATTATATTGTGGACATCCGGATGATATTTGTTGTCTCCTATATATTGGCAATTCGTATTAACTCGACCACTCAAACAAGGATCCGCAGGCGTATCACATATTAAGTCTCCACATGTAGTACAATTGTTCTGATTGATGTTTTCTTTGCAATTAGCAAAATCATTGCATCCACTACCAGAATGAGTGTGAAATAAACCTAAAGCGTGCCCCATTTCATGTGAAATCACAGATGTGCCATGATAGACACCTCCTATAGACAATGCTTTTCCTGGTATATTTTCAGTTCTGGAATAATCATCATCAGGAGACAATAAAAAGATATTTATTGCATTGCTTTGCCTATTTGTATTAATCAACTGAGAATATAAATTATCTGTAATACCGTTGTAGAAAACTGTATTGTTTATATTATTCCGACCTAATTCATTAAAAATAATATTATACTGTCTATAGTCATCAGATAGTCGCATAATAGTATTATTAATTTGTTGTTCTGATAATCCACCGGAACCATCATTTCTTCTCAATATATGGAAAAATACATTTACTATTTTTAAATTCTCGTTTACAACTTGACTCTCTACAGAAAAATAATTAGTGTGTTGAGTTTGAAAAGTTGTGTGGCAACCCCAGACTACACCAATATCTTGACCTATTAGCGATATTGGATTCATTACAGTACAAAATAACATAATGGTCAATAAATAATAACATCTTCTCATGATAGTATTAATTTGTTTTAGTTATATTAATAATCTTTATTTCTTGATATTTTCGTATTGTCCATTGGGAACAATCCCAAAAAGAAGGTAATAAATTGTATTTTATATTTATACTTAAACCATCGATTTTATATTCATCATCTAAATTGATGGGATGATACTCTTTTTCATTGATATTTATCTTCCATCCACAGCCATCTGCTTCAGGTCCGCTATAAGTTATTTTTGCGGTATTTTCAAAAATTTCTAAATTATTCTTTTTCTCGCAGTTCATCATCCCCATTATCAAAAACAGGAATGGAATCATTAAAAGCATTTTTTTTGTTTTCATATATATTTAATTTTAAAATAAATTTTTCTTGTTCTGTAAATGTGAGAATCGTTTTTCGTTCCCGCAGTTCGTCACTTCGGGGAGCCTTCGCTTTATGCAGTCTCTGGCAAGTTTTGTATTGGTTTTCATGGTATTTTTTACTTTTAGACGCTCTTTGTAGCGTCCCCTACCGCCTGTTGCGGTAATCGCCCTAAAGATAAAGATGTTTTTTCAATTAATGCAAACTTTTTTATTGTTTTGTTGAGGGGATAGCGGAAGACGCCGTAGGCGGCTGAAGCGAGGGGGGGAGACTTCCCCTCCTACTTATCTTTATCTTTCTCTTCTTTCAAGGAAGATCGCACGGCGGGCTGTAGCGGGAGACTAACCGGTGATTAGTCCCCCTCTTTTTTTTGCACGGTTGACGCCAAACAATGAGGTAATGAGGTTCCCGTATATGTTATTATCCGGACTACTGAGGTGGTTTTGTTGTTAAAATCAGGTGGAAATAAGGTTATTCGCCTGCGGCGAAACATCTGCCTTCATTCTTCACTTTCATATAACTACCCTGTAACTATCTGCTATGAATAGTATTTGCATGGCTGCGCCGAGAGTTATTCTTTTTTTTGCACTTGACAAAATATAGAGGGGGACTAATCGCTAATCACTAAACACTGTCTTTCGGGGCGTTGCGGGGCAGAGCCCCGCTGAGGGGGTAGCGGAAGACCGCCTACGGCGGGCTGAAGCGAGGGGGAGACTTCCCCCCCCACCTAATTCTCTTTCTCTTTCCGGAAGGAAAAAAGGGCAGATGTTTTCACTGTAGTACTAAACACCGCTTATTTGTCACAAGTTTTGATGAATAATTCACGGTGAGCAAGGCAACTGCTGCAATAAATGAATAAATAAGCCGTTTAAAACGAAAAAAGAAAACAAATTATGATAACAATTATACTAGTGCTTATTTTTCTGCTTGCTTTTGGTGTAGGATTATTTTTTACAGCACAACTTATCTCCCAAAAAATCATTAAAAACAAAATAAATATGGATACAACAACAAAGAAAAAATTTACACAATCGCTTACATTCAAAGGGATAACGATTACCGCTCTCATACTGATTTTGCTTATTCCGAGCACAATGATTGAGAATCTAATCAAAGAACGTCAGGAACGCAGCATCGAAACCGTACAAAAGATCAGCGACAAATGGAGTCGATCGCAAACTCTCTGCGCCCCGCTCCTGCTTGTCCCCTACACAACAACGAAACTCGATAAGGATAAGAAAGAATTTACCGAAGAACATACGCTGCACATCACGCCGAAAGACCTGAAAATTACCGCAACTCTGACTCCCGAAGAACGCCATTACGGTATTTATAAAGCCATCCTTTACAAAAGCAATATCTATTTTGAGGGCTGTTTCCCCGAACTTGCAAACCTGAAAATAGACAACAGCGTATTGCATTTCGACAAAGCACAAATTGCAATCGGCATCACCGATTTGAGAGGCGTTACCGAAAACCCCGACTTCAAAATCGCCGACAAATCATTGGAAACGACCGTCGACGTCACAAAATTCTTTTCGGTATCGGAAACGGCTGTTGTAGAAGAAATCACAGGTAAGTTCGGGACAAAAAACCGCTATATCGGCAACACCGACGTCGCAGGAAAAACATTGATTGTCAACCTGAATTTTGCCGACACTTTGCCGCAATCACTCAACGTCAACTGCACGATAAAACTCAACGGCAGCAGTTCGCTCAATTTCATCCCGATCGGACAAAATACAAACGTTTCGGTTGGCGGACAATGGCAATCACCGTCGTTTATCGGTAGTTTTTCGCCCGAATCAACCATCGATAACAAACAGTTCAACGCCACTTGGAACATTTTGAGCTTTAACCGCGAAATACCAGATATTTGGTTCGACGACAATATCCCCGAATTGGGCAGCAATGCTTTCGGTGTAAATCTGATAGAAACCCTAAACCAGTACCAACAAAATATGCGGTCGGCAAAATACGCGCTGCTGATTATCGCACTCACATTTCTGGTTTTCTTTTTCGTCGAAATTTTCACAAAAAAACCGATACAATTCTTTCAATATGTACTTGTGGGCATCGCACTGGTACTGTTCTACAGTCTACTGCTCTCACTGTCGGAACAAATCGGCTTCGGCTGGGCATACTTGATCGCAAGTTCGGTAACAATCGCCATAATAACCATCTATTTTCATTCGCTCATAAAACAGAAAAATGCCACATCCATTCTTGCGGGAATTATGCTGTTGCTCTACACATTTTTATACACCATTTTGCAAATCGAAGACTACGCACTACTCTTCGGAAGCATATTCCTGTTCATCGTTTTAGGCGTAATCATGTTTGTTTCAAACAAAATCAAACTCGCCCGACAAGAATGACCAACTCATAATTCAACACAAAAAATAAATAGCAAAAGCCAAAAATCAGCTTTTGCTATTTGTTTTTGCGAAAAGTCGCCTCATGAGTTAAAAACAACTTCGAGCCGCTACTTCAATACGCTATGTTCGACAAAGACATGTAACTTTTCAAATATTCCTGCGATTTGCTCAATCGAATAATCGATTTGTTCTTTGGTGTGCGTCGCCATCAGCGAATAACGAATCATCGTATCACCGGGCGAAACCGCCGGCGAAACCACCGGATTAACAAACACACCCTCTTCAAACAAGAGTTTGGTAACAAGGAACGTCTTATCGTTGTCGCGCACATAAAGCGGTATGATAGGCGTTGCGGTCGGACCCAGTTCAAAGCCTCTTTCCTTGAACTGCTTAATGGCATAATAAGTCAGTTCCCACAGCTTTTTCACACGTTCGGGTTCGGCTATCAATATATCCAATGCGGCCGATGCGGCGGCTGTAGCGCCGGGAGTGATACTGGCGCTGAATATATTTGTACGCGCGTTGTGACGCAGGTAATTGATCACGGAAGAATCTCCGGCCACAAAACCGCCAATCGAGGCAAGCGATTTACTGAAAGTACCCATCACCAGATCGACATCACCGAGCAGAGCGAAATGATCGCATACGCCACGACCGCTGTATTTCCGCCCGAAGACTCCCAGACTGTGAGCCTCGTCAACCATGATATTGGCATTGTATTGCTTCGCCAGCCTCACTATTTCGGGCAGATCGACCACATCGCCCTCCATGCTGAAAACGCCGTCCACTACAATCAGTTTTACCTTTTCCTGATGACAGCGTTTCAACTGCCTCTCCAGATGCTCCATATCGTTGTGACGATATTTATATTTCGTCGAATAAGACGTACGGAGACCTTCGATAATGGACGCATGGTCTCTTTCGTCCCACAAAATAAAATCGTCCCGTCCCGTCATACACCCCAATACGCCTTCGTTCACGGTGAAGCCGGTCGAGAAGACAATCGCCTCGTCTTTGTGCATAAAATCGGCGAGTTTTCGTTCCAGTTCAAGGTGTATGTCGAGCGTTCCGTTCAGGAAGCGCGAACCGGCCATACCGGTGCCGTATTTTCGGGTAGCGGCAATGGCCGCCTCTTTCACCTTCGGATGATTGGTCAGACCCAGATAGGCGTTTGAACCAAACATCAGTACTTTCTTTCCACTGATAATCACCTCAGTGTCCTGATCACTCTCGATGGCCCTGAAATAGGGATAGATACCCGCCGCTTTTGCCCGCTGCGGAGCATCGAATCTCATCATTTTTTCCCTTAGAAGATTCATTTGAAAAAATTTAAAGAATAAACCTCATTCGGCATAACGGCTTTCGCCGCGCCAAACGCCATCATACTACACACTAAGGTCAGTAAAGGAATTAATTTTGCTCTCATAAAAATCTGTTTTAGTAGGTTAATTTTTACCGTTGATTTTATTATTAATGCCGATTATATTCTTCCGGCAAAGCGAATATCGCTGCCGTGATTACAAGAATACAATACTTTTTTCAATACGTGCGATTTTCCACCGTGTTATCTCAGTGGCCACAAATGCAACAAGGAAAGTCAAATTCGGAAGCAAAACAACTGCTTCGTTGATTTTAGTCTTGATTTTATCAGACTGAGCATTTTTCAATTGCAAAAATATACAAAAGGGGATAAATACGCAACAGTCAATCGCTTCTTATCCAATCAATGTAAATAATATTGAGGTATTTGCGTCACGAGAGGCTACTGTAAGCAAGTCGGTGGGAATCATAAAAAAACCCGGTACGGATAGCGTTGCCGCCCAACGTTGTTTCTGTCCGAACCGGGGATTGAGATAAGTCCCGTGCATCCGCAGAACGGCGGACAAACCTATTCCCAAATATTTTCCAACGTATAATATCCGCCCCGAAAGACGCCGAAATCTCCGGTTGCATGGCGGATATTTTTGTTCAATCGCTTCATGGCGTCCATGTCTTCGGCGTCCAAATGGATGTGCGTCGCATTAAAGTTTTCTTTTATCCGACCCGGATGTACCGATTTCGGAATGACAACCGTATCGCGCTCCATTCCCCAGGCAAGCACTACCTGCGACGGCCTGCAAGCATGTTTTTGGGCTATTTCCAGCACAATCCGCTCGTTCATCACCCCTACCTGATTCTCGAAAATATGACTGCTTCCGAGTGGTGAATAAGCCGTCGGGATAATCGCGTTTCTGTGGCAATAGTCAATCAGTTCGTCCTGTTGCATGTACGGATGGATTTCGATTTGATTCACTTCGGGAATCATTTTTGATTTCCGCTTTAAATCTTCGATTTTCGAGATACTGAAATTCGATACTCCGACGTGCTTTGCCAACCCTTTTCGCTTCAGCGCAATCATGGCATCCCACGTTTCCGAAAGCGGACAATCGGTCAACGACACAAGATGATTCGTATCCGTTACTTCATCAAAGCCGTGCCGAAATGCAATGGGCCAGTGTATCAGGTATAAATCGAGATAATCCAGCCGGAGATCGCTCAAACTTTTTGCAATCGCCTGCTCAACATGTTCGGGAGCATGAAAACTGTTCCAAAGTTTTGATGTAATGAACAGTTCGTCGCGTTTGACCCATCCCAATCCGACGGCCTCTTGAATGGCATCGCCTATCTCATGTTCGTTCGCATACACGTAGGCACAATCAAAATGGCGATAGCCGACTTTTATCGCGTCCAGAACCGCTCCAAAAACTTCGTTTTTTCCGGAAAGCCATGTTCCCAAACCTAAAACCGGCATTTTGTCACCGTTTGCAAATTCAAATGTTTTCATTTGTTACAAATTTAGTTTGTTATACTTCTAAGTTAATTTGCTGTTAAAGGTAAGAACTTATTTCGGAAATGATGGCGGTATCAACTCATTATTTGATAAAATTTAAATATCTTCGTGGACAAAAAAATACAAATGGACTTTTTAACTGACCACAACTTGCTCGGACTAATAATCGGCGTCGTAACGTTCTTAATCATCGGCCTTTTTCACCCGCTTGTCGTAAA
Source organism: Prevotellaceae bacterium (assembly GCA_031255055.1). Lineage (GTDB taxonomy): Bacteria > Bacteroidota > Bacteroidia > Bacteroidales > Paludibacteraceae > JAIRTG01. Next base: position 5,279 of record JAIRTG010000035.1, on the reverse strand, counting down.
AGCAGAGTATTATATCGGTACAAAAAGCTGGTGGATTTTCCTCTTCAGCGGGATTACCTGTATCGTTCTGTCGTTGATTTTTTCAAACATCCTGTTGTCGACCATCGCGGGCGTATGGGCTTTCTCGTCGTTCTGGAGTATTCTGGAAGTGTTTGAACAAAAAAAACGAGTCGAAAAGGGCTGGTTCCCCGCCAATCCGAAAAAAACGAAAAAGCAGATGAAAAAAAGAACAATCGACAAATAAGAAATCTTGTCGGGTTACAAAAACGAGCATCTACCGCTTTATCCATTCTTTTAAAATATGAAAAAATACATTTTTCCCCTTCTGCTATCCGTCCTGTCGAGTGGGTTGTATGCGCAAAACACGTTCGCCCGATTCGGGAATAACGCCCTGTTGCAACATGCGAATATCAGTCTGATGGTTAAAGACGCCACCGGTAACGCCGTCGTCTGTCGGCACGGAGAAAGAAACAGTATGATCCCCGCTTCGACGATGAAAATAGTGACCACCGCCACCGCTTTGGAAATACTGGGAGGCGATTTTCGCTTTGCAACGGCGGTGGAAATTGACGGAAATATTACCCGTGAAGGTGTTTTGGAGGGTAATCTGATTGTAAAAGGCGCGGGCGATCCGACTTTAGGCTCCGACAAAATCGGCGACAAAGCTTTTATGGAAAAATGGATTGCCGCCGTAAAAAACGCGGGAATAACAAAAATAGCCGGAGACATTATTGTCGACCCCGGCATCTTCGACAGTGAAGCCGTCAATCCGAAATGGCTTTGGGAAGATATAGGGAATTATTACGCATCGGGCGTCTATGGCATTTCGTATCTGGACAATACGTATCAACTCGTACTGCGTTCGGGCGGCGCGGGCACAAGGCCGAACATCGTAAAAACGGTACCCGAACTGCCCGGACTGGTTTTTGAAAACCGTCTGAAAAGTACCGATATCGCCCACGACAGCGCGTACATCTACGGCGCTCCCCGCTCCTACTCCCGGACAATACAGGGCGCTATTCCGGCCAACAGGAACAATTTTATCATCAAAGGCGACATTCCCGAACCGGACATTTTGCTGGCAAAAAACCTGCAATCGGCGTTGATAAGAAATCACATTCCCGTCACCGGAAACACTTCCAACGTGCCGCCGACAACGCGCAACCGTAGAACAATCCACCTTCACCGTTCACCGCCCCTGCGGGAGATCATCCGGGAAATAAACGTCAAAAGCAACAATCATTTTGCCGAACACTTGTTTTTGACGCTGGCTTTACAGCATCATGCCGTTGCGACGGTGAAAGACGCCGTTGCGACGGTGAAACGCCATTGGCAGACGAAAGGGCTGCCTGTCGACGAACTGTTTATGTGCGACGGTTCGGGTCTGTCGCCCGCAAACGCGGTCTCGGCCAATTTCCTGACCGAACTGCTTCTCTATATGAGCACCAAAAGCAAGTACAAAGACGATTTCTACCGGTCGCTACCGCTCGCGGGCAAAGAGGGGACGCTGGCTTCTTTTTTGAAAAACACGCGGTTGGACGGTCGGGTACGCGCAAAAAGCGGCTCCATGTCGCGGGTATGCGCTTATGCGGGATACCTCGAAAACGACGGTAAACAATATGTATTTGCGGTTATCGTTAATAATGCGAACGGCCGTTCGACAGACGTCCGCAAAAAGATAGAAGCGTTGCTACTCGACATGCAACCATAGTCGACAAACGAATCGATCGACCCGACGGCTATCCCCATCATTTGAACTTTTAAATCACCAACATGTCTATCCACATCAATCGACTGTCAAAAAAATACGGAGAACAAACCGTTTTAGACGCCATCGGCTTCGACGTCAAAGAAGGCGAAGTTGTCGGGTTTCTCGGCCCGAACGGAGCCGGAAAAACAACTACCATGAAAATCATCGCCGGCTCGCTGCCCTACGACAGCGGATCGGTTCGGATCTGCGGCAGAGAAGTAAAAGATCATCCGATCGAAACGAAGGCGTTGATCGGCTACCTGCCCGAACAAAATCCGCTGTACACCGAAATGTATGTGAAAGAATACCTGCTTTTTGTAGCTGACGCCTATCGTTTAGGCAAAGGGAAAAACAAACAGGTGGATCAATTGATCGATACCGTCGGACTGCGTCCCGAGTTCCGGAAAAAAATCGGACAGCTCTCAAAAGGATACCGTCAGCGCGTAGGTCTGGCACAGGCGCTCATCCCCAATCCGAAGGTGTTGCTGCTCGACGAGCCGACGACCGGATTAGACCCGAATCAACTGGAAGAAATCAGGACGCTTATCCGCGAAATCGGGAAAGACCGGACGGTGCTGTTCAGTACACATATCATGCAGGAAATAAAAGCGATTTGCAACCGGGTACTGATCATTCATCGGGGCGCTATCGTGGCCGACTGTTCCGATTTGACCACGATGAGCGACGGGTCGAGCTATCGGTTTGAAGCCGAATTTCTACACCCTGCGGACGTCGAAGCGTTGAGCGATTTCCTGCAACCGGCCATTGTCCGGACAAAAGAGCCGGCTCTGTTCGACATTTCGTCGGCGACGGACATCAGAGCAAATATTTTCGACTTTGCGGTGTCGTCAAATAACAAATTGTTAACTTTGCGCCGGATGGAAACAAGCCTGGAAGACATCTTCAGAACACTCACAAAATAACAGAACGAAAGTATGAAAGAAAATTTCAACATACGGAGCAATCAGCCGTTAGAAAAAGAATTTGAAAGTGCGCTTCGTCCGCTTTCTTTCGACGATTTCAACGGACAAGACAAAATTGTCGAAAACCTGGAGATATTCGTCAAGGCGGCGCGTATGCGTGGCGAGTCGCTCGACCATGTATTGCTGCACGGCCCTCCCGGACTGGGCAAAACGACGCTATCGAACATCATAGCCAACGAACTGGGTGTCGGATTCAAAATCACCTCCGGCCCTGTTTTGGACAAGCCCGGCGACCTGGCCGGACTGCTGACAAGTCTCGAATCGAACGACGTACTTTTTATTGACGAAATACACCGTTTGAGTCCGATTGTCGAAGAATACCTCTATTCGGCGATGGAAGACTATCGGATCGACATCATGATCGACAAAGGGCCGAGCGCACGCTCCATCCAACTGGATTTGAATCCGTTTACACTGATCGGCGCCACGACAAGAAGCGGTTTGTTGACAAGTCCGCTACGCGCACGTTTCGGGATCAATTGCCACTTCGAATACTACGACACCACCATCATCACAAGCATCATCAAACGTTCGGCGCATCTGCTTCACGTACAAATCGACGAAAGCGCCGCCGTAGAAATTGCGGGACGGAGTCGCGGGACGCCCCGGATTGCCAACGCGCTACTTCGGCGGGTACGCGATTTTGCCCAAGTAAAAGGCAACGGGCAGATCAATATCGACATATCCCGATACGCGCTCGAAGCGCTGGACATCGACAAATACGGACTGGATCAAATCGACAACAAAATTCTGCTCACCATTATCGACAAATTTCAGGGCGGGCCTGTCGGTCTGACCACCATTGCAACAGCTTTAGGAGAAGACTCCGGCACATTAGAAGAGGTCTATGAGCCGTTTCTAATCAAAGAAGGCTTTCTGAAACGCACCCCACGGGGTCGCGAAGTCACCGAACTGGCATACCAACATTTGGGTAAAACCAAATACGGAGAAACAGGCACCCTATTTTGAATTATTCAACTTTTACGCACGTATTCAAACAAAAATCAGCTATACAAATGAAAAGAATGCTTCTCACCATCGCTTTTTTATCCTGTTTCGGTTCATCATTATTATTCGGGCAGTTAAATATTTCTCATTACTCCATCGCATTAAAAGGAGGTCGCGATTATTATCTTGTCACCCCAAGTGGAAACGCCAATGGGAACAAGGGTTGGATATTTCCCGGCGTTTCGTTCGAATATACCATCAGTTATTCATTCGGCATTGCGTTAAACTACGATTACGTCACTTACAAGCGTGCAGAGGTATCATCGGGCAACACCCACGACGCGACACTCCTATTCTCATACAACATCATGAACACACTTTTTCCGCTGCGTGGCGGCTTCTGGTTCGACCTGAATGCGTATCTGAATCTCGGCTTAGGAGCAGGATATTATTCCGCCACACTGCTAAGCATCCCGAACAATGCGCCGATCGATTCTTTAGGCGCCGCCGTAAATACCCAAACGCTTAGCGGTTTCTCACCTTTGGGCACCTTGGCGGGCAACGTCGAATATAACACCTCGAAATCTTTGGCCTTTTTCATCGAAGGTCAACTCCGGGCTTACCTCAAAGACGATCTTGGAGGACTGCCATCAAACACCACATTCAACATCGGGTTTATCGCCGCAGCAGGTATTCGCTATAAATTCAACGCCAAAGACAAGACCCATCAACGGAACATCACCAGTCATTTCAATTGTTGCCGTTAATCGTTCGCCTTTGGCGGTCTTCAAAAAGAAGAGAAAGACAAATAGGAAAGAAAAGTCTTTCCCTTGCTACAGCCCGCTGTTCGGTCTTCCTTAAAGAAAGAGAAAGATAATTAGGGGGGGGAAGTCTCCCCCTCGCTTCAGCCCGCCTTCGGCGGTCTTCCGCTACCCCCTCTGCGGGGCTCCGCCCCGCAACGCCCCGAAAGACAGTGATTAAATAGTGATTAGTGTTTCGTGACTAGTGTAACTCCCTTTCACCCCCCGATGAATCAGGGGGTGAAAGATGCCGTCAAAGGCAAAATGCCGTAAGCGTTTTCCAAATGCTATGGCCGCTACTCCCGTGAAAAAAACAGAACGTTTTGCTTCTGCCGAGTCACGCCAAACGACTATATTTATTGAACGTTTTGGCATGTTGAAAATAATGATGATCTTTGCGGCATTAAATCCGATTAGTATTCAAAACCTCTTAAAAAACAGCTAACAGATGAGATATTTTAACATCGCAGGGCCTTGCAACAGCACCGACCATTACATGATAGACGCCGCTACACGGCTAAAGGGCGTAGAACAGTTGATTGATCAAAAACAGTATTTCGTGATTCACGCCGCCCGCCAGAGCGGAAAGACGACGTGCCTGAAAGATCTGGCCAACCGGCTGAACGCCGAAGGTAGGTATTATGTGCTGTACTGTTCGCTGGAAAGCGTACAGGATATTGTTGACCCGAAAGAAGGCATAGCTACCATTTATGACTGCATCACCCTTTCGCTGCACAAGACGTCGGCCATCCCTTTTACTTACGACCACCGGTACGAGCAGGATAAGAGAAACAGACC
>JAIRTG010000063.1 GCA_031255055.1 Prevotellaceae bacterium | reverse complement strand
CAGAAAATGTGCATCGCCCTGTCCAAAATCAAAAATATTCAATCGGTATCACGCATCACAGACAGGGACGCCGGCAAGCAATCCGCACTGGTAAGCAAACAGCCCGAAAACCATTTTTTCCCCGCCAAATCCTAAGGCAGGCGCCGGTTGTTCTTTTAGAAGCTACTTCTACAAGGCAGGCACATGGGAGCTGCATGCAAATTATTTCTTCCATTCGCTTGGCGGGACACCGAACCGGATCTTGAAACTCGCCGAAAAATGCGACAAAGTGCTGAATCCGGTAATGTCGGCAATCTCGGAGATATTGAGTTTGCCTTCCCGCAGCAGTTCCGCTGCGCGGTTGAGTTTATACGTTTTGAAAAACACATTGGGATTATTACCCGTCAATCCTTTTATTTTGTAATACAGCTTGGTGCGGGAAACCTTCAGCGCTTCCGTCATGCGGGTGATATTCAACTCGGAATTGGAAAGCTCGGCTTCCATGAGCCGGTACAGTTCCGTCATGAAAACATTGTCGTGCGGTGAAAGAATATTTTCCACCGATTTGTCGGTTTGGGTTTTGGACGACAGGATATTGCGGATTTTTTCGCGGTTGCTGAGTTGCGATTTTACCAGCGCCAACAGGTAATCGGGAGCAAAGGGTTTTGACACGTAGGCGTCTGCGCCCGCCTCCAGTCCCTGCACCTGGCTCTCGACCATCGTTTTGGCGGTTACCAAAATCACAGGCAGGTGGCAAAGTTGCAAGTCGTTTTTTATGGCACGGCAAAACTCGTAGCCGCTCACGCCCGGCATTACCACGTCCGAAATGATTAAGTCGGGCATTTCTTCTTCGATGGTCTTGTATGCGCTGTCTGCGTCAAAGCGGTTAATGACCTTATATTCGGCCGACAAAAGCGTATTGAGATAGTGTCCGATTTCGGTATCGTCGTCCACCACGAGAATTTTGTATGGCGTACGGTCACTGTGTTCCGACTTCATTTTGCCCAGCTGCTGCGTAGTTTGCAGCGGAAACACCTCGTTTTGTTCTTCTTTGCCCGCCTCTTTTTCTTCGGCGGAATAAGCCTTGTCGCCTGTAGGTAACCGCAGTGTGAAAATCGCGCCGTTTTCGGCGCTGTTTCCGGCAAAAATTGTTCCGTGGTGCAACTGTGCAAGACGTTTTGCGTAATACAACCCAATGCCTGTACCGTAGTTGTAAGTGCCGTTTTCGTTGTCGATAACCTGGTAATAACGTTCGAAAATCTTTTCGAGCTTGTCGGACGGAATACCGCGGCCGTTGTCTTCAACTGTTATTTTGATAAAATCATCCTCCAAATCGAAACTTACTATAATTTTCCCGCCCGAAGGTGTAAATTTCAGTGCGTTGGTAAGCAGGTTGCCGACAATTTTGTCCAACTTGTCACTGTCGAGCCAGGTAATAAACACATCTTCCAAACCTCTCGTAATAAGCGAAATTTGCTTGTTATCGGCATTGATGCGGAAAATACCGGTCATATTTTGCAGTTCGGAAATAATATCGGTGCGGCGCACATGCAGTTTCAATACGTCTTCTTCCAGTTTGTTGAAATCCAACAACTGGTTAACCAATTTCAACATGCGGTTGACGCTACGCTGTATAATATAGAGTATTTTTTTGTTTTCACCCGTAATCGTTTTATCATTGCAAAGTTGCGAAACAGGTCCCGAAATCATCGTGAGCGGCGTGCGAAATTCGTGCGACACGTTGGTAAAGAAACTCATGTTCATTTTATTAATCCGCTTCTCCTGCTCTTTTTCCAGTTCCTTTTGCCGGACGAGCGATTTGTTTTTCCTCGTATTCTTAATGATTTTATGAATAATCAAAGACAAGGCGGCGAAGATTAAAAAATAAAGCGTTTTCGCCCACCAAGACCACCACCACGCGGGAGAGATGTGGATTCCTATCGCGTTTTCGTCGTCGATAACGGTTTGGTCGTGGTTCATGATCTTCACGCGAAACGTGTATTTTCCGGGCGCAAGGTTCGAAAAATACATCTCACGCCGATTATCCATTTCGCGCCAGTTTTCCTCTGCACCTTCCAGTTTGCAAAAATACCTTATGCGCGGAAATTCGGCATAATCCAGCGCCGAGTACGAAATGGCAATGTTGTTTTCGTCGTGCCGCAGGCGAATGACCGGATTATACGACAAATGCCTGTCTATAATTTTGTCGCCGGGCATAATGAGGCGGTTATTAATTTTCAGGCTCTCGAACACCAGTGGAATTTTCCGTTTCGGCATTTCGTCCTGCGGATTGAAAAACGTCAGGCCGTGCGTTCCTCCGAAAATCAGTGTACCGTCTGCCGTGCGGCATGAAGCGCGTTCGTTGAACTGATTACCGCCGATGCCGTCACTTTTGTAATAGTTGGTAAACTTTCGTTGTACCCGGTCGTATTTTCCCAATCCCGACAAAGTGCTTACCCATATATTTGCTTGCGAATCCTCCCGGATAGCCGCAATCTCCGAGCAGCTTGTTCCCGGAATCCGTTCTATCGTATTTGTTTTTCGCACATAGCGGAAAAGCCCGTTGAAATAGGTGCCGATCCAGATATCGCCGTATGAATCCTCAAAAAGCGCTGTCGGCACGCAAACCGTTTTCTTGATATAGCCTTTAATATCCACCTCTTGCGATTCCCAGCTTTCGGGATTGATAATGCGCATGCTCTGCCCGAACGACGCCACGCACAAATGGCCGTCGGTAAGCGTGATCAATCCGCTCGTAAAGACAAACATATCCATCGGGTAAAGCGGTTTCGCCTGAAATTCACCGTCGCCTTTTTTCAAAATAAAAATGTTGGCATTAAAACCGATGGCATAAATCGTACCATTCTTGTCTTGCGTCATTACCGAAATGGAGGTCGGGACAAAAAAGTTGTTCACCGGGTGCAGGCGGCTGCCGTCGTAGCGGCACCGGATCAGTCGCCCGGTTTCGGTAATCAGCCAGATGTAATTTTCGCGGTCGATAAACGTGCTTGTAATCCGGTTCGTATAGTATTTTTCTTCGGGAAAGAACGGCGTCACATCCATCGGGCGGATTTTCTTATGCTTCGTATCGTAAAGAAAAATGCCGTTCAGCGACGTGGTAATCCAAAGGTTTTCGTCTTCGTCCGCCACGATAGAAGTGACCGATTTGTTTTCAAATTGCGAAACAAGATAACTGTTGTGGTTAAACCGCTCCTGATAGCTGTATTTCGCAGCAATCCCCTGGTCGGACGAGCCGATCCACAAATTGTTCTGTGAATCGGTGAACATGGTGGTAATCTTAAAATCCGGCGCTTGGAAAGGAAATCCGTCCTCCGACTGGTGAATGATTGTTTCCGACAGGAAGTCATAAAGGAACAGCCCCTTATGTGTACTGATCAGCAACGAGGAGTTGGAATAAGGATGAATGTACGTGACCACCGTTTGCGACAGTGCCGGGTGACGGCGGATAGCGGCGGGGAGGTCGGTAAACTTTTCGGTTTTGGTATCAAAAACCGCGAGCGTGAAACCCGACGCAAGCCACAGTTCGCCGTTGTCGCGCAGGAAAGCGTAATGGATAAAATTGCCGAAATCGGTTTTCGACTTCAATTTCTTGGTCTCCGTATCGAAACGGCGGATAAAACTGCCCGTAACCGACCACAAATCGCCCTCCGAATCGATAACGCAATGGTTGCTCCATTTGGCGTCGCTGTCGAAGTCCGGGATCACCACCCCGAAAGTATTGTGTTCTTCGTCATATTCGCAAAGCTGCTCCACCATATTCAGGAAAATCCGCCCCTGTTTGTCTTCAAAAATATGTACGCCGTTTTGGCTTTGCGTTTCAACTTTGACCCGGCGGAAACAATCTTTGTCGGTATATATATTCACGCCGTTTGTGGTACAGAACCACAGCCGGTCTTTGGAATCCCTGAAAATCCGGTTCACATGATTCCCGCTGATGCTCGACGAATCCTCGCTGCTGAAATACTGGTAAAACTCATGCGCATTATACTTGTTGGCGCCCCGCGCCGTACCCATCCAGATGTACCCTGTGGCATCCTCGGCAAACGAAGTGATCTGATGGTTGGAAATATCGGAGGAAATCAACAGCTTACTATTCTCCTGTGAGGGGAATACAACCTCTGTCCGGCGGTTTTCTTTTTCCGTACAGGAAAACAGCAAACAATAAATCAAAAGTGATAATGTGTAGTTTTTCATACGGCTACAAAGTTATATTATTTTTATACTTTCCCCTATAAATTTTGCAAATCATTTTTATCCGCTTGTGTGTAATTGGTAATTTAATGCTAACCTTGTTCTAAAATAATAAGCAGCGATTATGATACACACCGTAAAAATCGACGATACAACGGCAGCAGGCAAACGCTTTATGCGCGATTTCCGCAGGGTACGTAAGGGCATAGAACAAGCTGATTTAAGCCGCAGGTTCCGCTCCGTAGCCATGTGCAAGCGTAGCGCAGCCTACGGCATATCTCCCAACAGCCATTTCCGGACAGGAATAACCTGAATTTCTACGCCTGATTTTGTAATTGTTTCTTCTTCTTCTTTAGTAATAATCAGGCATTTTTTCACTTCAAAACTTTGTGACAATTCAACAAGTCCGTTCATTTCCCGTTGCCGCGTGTCGATATCCTGCATACTGTAAGCGACCTGTATTGCGATTTTCGATTCCGGTAAATAAAAATCTACTTCTGTCCTGCCCTGAAAAAAATGCAATTCGTCGCCGTACGCTTGACGCAAACGAATGGCTACTTGATTTTCAAGCAATGACGTATTACTGTCAAACAAAAACAGATTCAGCAATCCGTTATCTACGAAATAGTATTTTTTATTGGACTCTTTGTCGGCTAGTTTTGCGCAGTAATTTTCTACTGCAAAAATTATCCATGATTCTTTCAAATATCCCAAATAATCAATAGTAGTATCCGTACTGACCTTTTTCCCCGCAGCCGAAACCACATTGGCCAGCCGGCTGAACGACGAGGGTTGTTTCACGCTTTCGGCTAACTTGCGCACAAGCACGCGCAACGCATAATCATTGCGAATTTGATAGCGCGATACCAAATCGCCGAAAAACACCTTTTGGTACAGGTTACTCAACCACTCACGCTTGGTCGCGATTTTTGTCAGTTCCGGCAAACCGCCAAACCGGAAATATACTTCATAGTTTTTTGTTATTTCCGAATGAAATTTGTACGCGGCATTTTTATCGGACATATCAATGCCTTGTGCTTTCAAAAATTCGGGGAACGAGAATGGATACACATCTTTTATCGCAAACCGTCCGCCCAAAGTGGTAGCGATTTCGCTACTGAGCATCTTCGCATTACTGCCGGTTATGAAAACGCGATATCCACGGTCGGCAAGACGGCGAGCAAATTTTTCCCAACCGGCAACAATCTGAATTTCGTCGAGAAAAAAGAGCGGACGGCAATCGTACATTTCTTCATAACTCGTTTTGAGCAAGTCTAAATCACTAAGGGCAAGTGAGGGAAGACGGTCGTCCTCAAAATTAAAGTAAAGAATCTCATCTGCCGAATGTCCGTTACGCAACAATTTTTGTATCTGTTGATACATCAAATACGATTTACCGGCTCGCCGCAAACCAACAAAAACATAGTTTAGCGCATCTTCTATAATATAAGGACGTTCAATCAACGATTTATTTTGCACCTCCCGCTGGTTTTCGGCAATCAATAATTTTATTTCATCTTTATTTATCATACAGTATCGAATATAGACGATAAAAGTAATGCTTTTTTATCGAGTACACAAGATAAACATCGTTTTTGAACAAATATATAGATTTTTGAACAAATACGAAACCTTTTGTTTTACAAATACGAAAACATTTGAACAAACACGAAA
>JAIRTG010000093.1 GCA_031255055.1 Prevotellaceae bacterium | reverse complement strand
CAATCAATAATATATCGGACAGCGAATGAAGACAACGACCCGTAACACGAGGATCGCTAACTTCGGATAAGTAGTTAGATGTTTTCATGCAGACAAAGATAATTCTTTTAACTCAATAGATTATTTTGGTGCGGTTGCCCTGAATCCGTACCTTTGCAGTCTGACGAAAAAATAAATCAATTAATCAAATGATTACAGTTAGCGATTTAGATATTCAATTTGGGAAACGCATATTATTTCAGGATGTCAATCTGAAATTTACACCGGGCAATTGTTATGGAATCATCGGAGCCAACGGCGCCGGTAAGTCAACCTTTTTACGTGCTATCAGCGGCGATATGGAACCAACCCGGGGACGTATTGCGTTGGGTCCCGGAGAACGTTTGTCGGTGTTGACGCAGGATCACTTTGCATTTGACGAACATACCGTGCTGGATACCGTGCTGATGGGTCATACGGCACTGTGGCAAATTATGACGGAAAAGAATAAAATATATGCCAAAGAAAATTTTACCGACGAAGACGGATTACGCGCTTCCGAACTGGAAGAAAAATTCGCGGAAATGGAAGGATGGAATGCCGAAAGCGACGCCGCAAGCCTGTTAAGCGGTTTAGGTATTGTTGAAGCATTGCATTACAGTCTGATGAAAGACCTTAGCGGTAAACAGAAAGTGCGTGTCTTATTAGCGAAAGCCTTATTTGGAAAGCCGGACAATTTGTTACTGGACGAGCCTACAAACGATCTCGACCTGGAAACCGTTTCCTGGTTGGAAAATTATCTGGCAAACTTTGAACAAACCGTACTGATTGTTAGTCACGACCGTCACTTTTTAGATGCAGTCTGCACGCATACCGTCGATATTGATTTTGGTAAATTAAAGCTGTTTGCCGGCAATTACAGTTTCTGGTACGAATCAAGTCAACTGGCGCTGCGCCAGCAACAGCAGCAGAATAAAAAGGCGGAGGAAAAGAAAAAGGAACTGGAAGAATTTATTCGCCGTTTCAGTGCAAATGTTGCCAAATCCAAACAAACGACAAGCCGTAAAAAGATGATTGAAAAGCTGAATATCGAAGAGATTCAACCTTCATCACGCCGGTATCCGGGTATTCTTTTTACGCCGAACAGAGAACCCGGAAACCAGATTCTTGAAGTGAAGGGATTGACTAAATTGAGCGACGGGCATTTGCTCTTTCAGAACTTGAATTTTAATGTCGAAAAAGACGATAAAATAGTTTTCCTGAGCCGCGATCCGCGTGCCATGACCGCTTTGTTACAAATAATCAACGGAGAGGAAAAAGCAGACGAAGGTTCATATAAATGGGGACAGACAATCACGACTTCATATCTGCCGCTTGACAACTCCGAATTTTTCAATTCCTACTATAATCTGATCGAATGGCTGACACAGTTTTCGCCTGATACGAATGAAGTTTTCTTAAAAGGTTTTCTTGGGCGAATGCTTTTTTCCGGCGAAGAATTACTGAAAAAAGTAAGCGTATTGTCCGGAGGAGAAAAACAGCGGTGTATGATTTCTCGAATGATGCTGACAGATGCAAACGTGATTATTTTAGATACGCCCACGAATCATTTGGATCTGGAATCTATCCAGGCATTCAACAACACCCTCAAAACATTTAAAGGGAGCATTTTATTTTCCAGTCATGACCACGAATTTATTCAAACCATATCAAACCGGATCATAGAACTGACGCCCAACGGAATTATTGATAAAATGATGGAGTATGATGATTACATTTCAGATCCGGCAATTGCCGTACTCCGAGAACAATTGTACAATAAGCGGTAAATACTGTAAACGGGAAAGGGCGGATGTGTGCGCGTCCGGCCATTTTTGGCGAAAAAGAGCCGGAAACGCCCGAAAACATGAAGGTTTTTAAAAAAATCCCGATCATGATAAAAACCGTCTGTAAGGAAACAACCGTCATAACAATCAGGATGAAAACCGTCTGATAATAAATAAAAACCGGCAATTCATTATTGAAAATGATCAGTTAACTGACGGTTTTCATTTCTTAAGAGATAAAGATTATAACGATCGGGATTTTTTTAAAAACCATCATGTTTCCGGCCATTTTTCAACACTGTTTTTACTGTACATGAATAGGAAGGAATTAATTATTAGATACATGGAAAATATAATTGAACTTTTGACACAGTCCTCCGGCCTTTTGGACGCTGCTTTTACCTCTCCGGCATACTTTGTAAAGATCCTGACCAGCTTCGTTTCGCTGTTTTTTGGGATCACCTGCAAAACTATGTGTATTCCATGTATATACTTGCATCGTTGCTTGTTGTAGCGTTGCATCGTTGCTTGTTGTAACGTTGTAACGTTGCATCGTTGCTTGTTGCAGCGTTACATCGTTACTTGTTGCAGCGTTGCATCGTCGGTCGATATAAACTGACCCTGTTACACGGGACGACACACGGTTTTGCAGGTGATCCGTTTTTTGGCGGTTGCATCAACCTGACTTCCATGACCATTCCCGAAGGCATGGAAAGTATTGGGAAGAAGGCTTTTTTCCTTATGCTGCGGCCTGCATTGCTACGCAACTTACAACTCA
>JAIRTG010000083.1 GCA_031255055.1 Prevotellaceae bacterium | reverse complement strand
TCACTAAACACTAATCACTATCTTCGGGGCGTTGCGGGGCAGAGCCCCGCAGAGGGGGTAGCGGAAGACGCCAACGGCGGCTGAAGCGAGGGGGAGACTTCCCCCCCCTAAATCTCTTTCTCTTTATCTTTCTCTTTCTTCAAGGAAGACGCCAACGGCGGCTGAAGCGAGGGGGAGACTTCCCCCCTCATGCTCTTTCTCTTTCTTTTTGAAAACCGTCACAGGCAAACAATTCATCACTAAAACGACCTTTGAACTGTTATTCGATTTTGTCAGGAGAGGATTAGTCTGTTTCTAATAGAAATTTTTGAATCGGAATTTGTCGGATTCCCTGAAACGAAATTCCTTCTATCGAATCGAGCGTAACCACCATTTTAGGATAATTATCATCTATTTGCAACAGGTTTCCAAATTCTCGTTTTCTGGTCTGTTCTTCCAAAAGAGTTGTCGCAACCTGTATATAGATGCGTTCTCCGGCCTTTTCGGCAACAAAATCTATTTCTTTATCGCCATATTGACCGATAGAAACGGTATAACCATTTGTGAGCAGATGTTGACATACGATATTTTCCAAGACTTGTCCTATGTCGTTCGGCCGAAAGGGACGGATGGCATGTCGGATGCCGAGGTCTTCAAAGTAGTATTTTTCACCTGTTCGGAACATTTTTTTTCCGCGTATATCGGCAGGACGAATCCGGTGTACCAAAAACGCATCGGATAAAAAAGTTAAATACTGCAATATGTTTTTGGGCTGCATGTCGATCCGTTGTGATTTAAGGTAGTCGCTTATTCTGTTGGCGGAAAAAAGAGCGCCTATGGTGTCGGCCAGATAAAGAATCAAGTCTTCCAAATTGCGTATCCGGCGTATATTGTGACGGTCTACGATGTCTTTCAGGACAATCGTACTGTAGATGCCTTTGAGGTACTCGGCAATCAGCCGTTCCTCAAACGGTAGATAAATCAGATAGGGAAGTCCGCCGAATCTGTAAAATTTGTCGAACGTCTCGCCGTTATTTTCCAACTTGTGAAATTGCAAAAATTCTTTATAGCTCAAACCGTATACTTTAAATTCTATGTATCTGCCGCTCAAATAAGTGGCCAATTCCCCCGAAAGCAAATCGGCATTACTTCCCGTACAATAGATATCGAAGTCACCCTCGGCAAAAAATGTTCGCAACGCTTTTTCAAAAGATGCGATATCTTGTATTTCGTCTATAAACAGGTAACATTTTTCCTGTTCGCTCTTCCTTTTTTGACGTACATATAGAATCAAATCGGTATAGTTTTTAATATCGTCAAATTCAAAAAGTTCTTTATTGATATATAAAATATCGGCATCGGGGGATGTGGATAATATCTCATCCATCAGTTGATAAAGCAGATAGCTTTTCCCCACCCTTCTTTGTCCGACAATCACTTTGATGATTTGCGTACCAATAAAAGGACGTATGCGGGCAATATAAAGGTCGCGCTTAAAATAGGCAGGTAGTTTCATCTTTTATTTCTTATAAGAAAAATTATCGGTAAAAGTAACGGTTTTATTTCTTATAAGAAAAATTACCGGTAAAATTACCGGTTTTATTTCTTATAAGAAAAATAGCGATCGTTCGGTGTTTAAACACGACGAATCCGCATGAATCACTCATCGTTGAACCATCCGGACAGGAGCAGATAGCATCGTTCGTCGTCGTTCGAACCGACCGGCTTCCACCAGTGGGCAAGCGACATCCTTAACAACATGCCGCGGGGGATGATGTTGACCGGATGCGATAACCCTACGTATGAAATGCTGAGACGACGCCGATCGTCGTGCCTGTAGTTGTACCTTATCCTGCCGTTGTAGTCGCTTATGGAAAACAGTTCCTTGTCGGGCACCCAAAAACAAACACTGTTTTGAGGAATATCGTGCTTGTCGATGAAGCCGGCGCCGTTGTGCGTAAACCGTAACTTGGACTCGAAAAGCGCCGAAAGACAACCCCGATAGATGAACACGTTTTTGCTGTCAAGAAAATCAATCATCGAGATGCTGCTGTGTAACACACCTTTGAACTTTCGACCCATTACACAAATGTCTTCCGAATGGGGCAAGGAACGCGGATACTCCGGCCGCTTGAAGGCAATTTCCCAGATGTCTCTTATCTCGTAATTTGTGGAATCGTCGTGGGGATAATAACCGTTTTTATCCATCAGTCTGACAAAATAGCCGTTGTCTGTGACCCCGCCCACACAAATGCCTTGCCGCATTCTTGTTTTTGATACAACCAAAACGTCTACCGATATAACCAAAACATTCATAAATAAAATGTGTTTTATGCTCCAATTTTTCAGATTCGGCATAAAGCGCTATGACGTTTCGGTTCTCCTGATTTTTGTGTAACCGTCCCAACAGTCGAAATTCCCTGATATGCCGTTTTATGCGCTATCGGAAAAGTTTTTCGGACGGATGCGATCCGTTTTCGTTTCGTTTTCCGTGCCGGACAGTTGCTCGCTCGAAGCATCGCTGTTTCGGTCGCAGGCGCAGATAGAAGATTTATCTGTTGTTATCAAGTTCATTCAATTCCTTTCTGTTGTTATCAAGTTCATTCAATTCCTTGCGGTCGGTTGGCGGCCGCAAAAGAAGGGACGACTACCCGGACGCTTCCGGGTGACGATAGATATAAAGCGCTGTATGGTCGATGAGAGATGGTTGATGGTTGATTCCCTGTTCCATCGACGGATGATGAAAGGGATGTTTCAGCGCAACTTTTTTGACGTGAATGATGTCCTCCGACCGAACAGGTCGACAATGCCGTTACCTTTGGTAAGTTCGGACATCACTGTTTCTTGGGATTTCTGTTTATTTTGCGAAATGATGTGATGAAGGGGGATATTGCATTTTCTCAGTTCTTCGCCAATCAGTTTACTCCGGTGACATGCGCCCGGATTCGTTTCGCTGCACATGATGGCTATCCTGATTTCTTTTTCACAGGCCGTTATCAGCCGTTGCAGACCTTGTTTAAAAAAATCTTTCTCTTTCAGCACGTCGTACCGTATTTTTCCGTCGCTGTCATAACAGGCGCTGTCGTCGGGAAGTCCGCCCAAAGCGTCCCCTAAAAAGACGTACGTTATCCCGCACTTTTCGAGTTCCGATTGCAACGACGACCGATTGAATTGAGGATGCCATCTCGAAAACGGCTTTGTCCGAATATCCAGCAAGTATTCAATCCCGAAAGAGTGAAGTTCTTGTATAAAAATGCTTATACGCTTATTTCCGTGTCCGATTGAGTACAAGGTGGAGTTTTTCATACATTGGAAGTAACAAATTCTTTTTATTTTGGAGCAGCCTCACCGCTACCGTCGTGTTGATCCGGCAACGGCGCCGTCGTGCAAAAAAAAGGGTGTCCGTTACAGGCTACCCACAGTTCGGTTTTTTTCAATCAATTATTCTAAACACAAAAAATGACAAAACGGATTTGGAAGTGCAAATTTATATAAAGGAGATGAAAGGAAAAATAAAAATTTTCAAAAAACACACCGTTTACCCGAAAGAGAAAGAGAATTAGGTGGGGGAAGTCTCCCCCTCGCTTCAGCCCGCCTGCGGCGGTCTTCCGCTACCCCCTCTGCGGGGCGCTGCCCCGAAACGCCCCGTAAGACAATGAAGAGTGAAGAATGAAGAATGAAGAGTGATGAGTGATTCAACCTTAATAGTATTTAGTGTTTAGTGATTAATCATAGAGAATCCGCACTAATCACTCTTCACTCTTCATTCTTCACTAATCGCTAAACACTAATAATCGCTAATCACTAAACACTAAACACTAATCACTAAAAATAATTTTTTGTTGAAAGCGAATAACTATCTTTGCGCACCGCTTCTAAAAAAAGCGGCTTTCATTTCAAATTTATCCACATAGTTTATAACACGATGAAAAAAATTATTTTACCCGTCATTGCATTAGCGCTTATGACAACAGCATGTAACAACAAACAACAAGACTTGACGCCCGGAATCGACGTCACGAATCTCGATACTTCGGTATCGCCAAAAGACGATTTCTATCAGTACGCTTGCGGCGGATGGATGACAAAACATCCGCTTACGGGCGAATATGCACGTTTCGGCTCGTTCGACAAACTGGCAGAAGACAATCGCGAACAGCTTCGTCAACTGATAGAAGAAATAGCAAAACGTCCTTCCGAAAAAGGATCGGTCGAACAAAAAATCAGCGACATCTACAACCTGGCAATGGACAGCGTCAAGTTGAATAACGAAGGCTGCGAACCGATAAAGGCCGACCTGAAACGTATTGCCGACATCACCGACAAATCCGAATTAGCCGTTTTGATTCCCGAACTGATGCTTTCGGGCGTCGATCCGTATTTTTCGATGTATGTGGACGCCGATCCGATGAACAGTACCGAATACCTGTTACAAACCTATCAGAGCGGTATCGGAATGGGAGAACGCGAGTACTACCTCGACGAAGACGAATACACAACCGAAATACGTAACGCCTACAAAGAGCACATCGTAAAAATGTTTGAACTGGCCGGATTTTCGACCGAACAGGCACAGGTAAACCGCGACGCAGCATTCGCAATCGAAACACGTCTGGCAACAGCGGCTTACGATAACGTAAAACTGCGCGATCCGCACGCAAACTACAACAAAATGAGCGTCGACGAATTGCAAACACTGGTTCCTGCCATCGACTGGAAGAAGTATTTTGCAACACTCGGTCTCGAAAATGCGTCGAATCTAAGCGTTTCGCAAAAAGAATCGCTCATAGAAGTAGGCAACATCGTTGAATCCGAATCGCTCGAAAGCCAAATTGCCTACCTGCAATGGAAGCTGATCGATCAGGCTGCCGCCTATCTGAGCGACGAAATCGGTGCACAGAATTTCGATTTCTACGGCAAAACAATGTCGGGAAAAGAAAAACAGTCCGAACGTTGGAAACGCGCCGTAGGTTCCGTCGACAATTCGCTTGGCGAAGCGGTAGGACAGATGTACGTAAAAAAATACTTTTCGCCCGAAGCAAAAGAACGGATGCTCCACTTAGTGAAAAACCTGCAAACATCGCTCGCCCAACGCATTCAAGACCTCAACTGGATGGGAGACGAAACAAAAGCCAAAGCGTTGGAAAAACTGGGAACGTTCTATGTAAAAATCGGCTATCCCGACAAATGGCGCGACTACAGCGGATTGGAAATCAAGAAAGACAGCTATTATGAAAACATAAAACGGACAACACAATTCGAATATGCGTACATGTTCAACAAAGCAGGAAAGACGGTCGACAAAGACGAATGGCTGATGACGCCACAAACCGTCAATGCGTATTACAATCCGTCGACAAACGAAATCTGTTTTCCCGCCGGCATTTTGCAGTATCCGTTCTTCGATATGAACGCCGATGATGCGTTCAACTACGGCGCCATCGGGGTTGTCATCGGACATGAGATGACGCACGGATTTGACGATCAAGGTCGCCAGTTCGATAAAGACGGCAACCTGAAAGACTGGTGGACAGCCGAAGATGCAACACGCTTCGACGAACGTGCACAAGTGATGGTCGACTTCTTCGACGCAATCGAAGTAGCGCCGGGCGTACACGCAAACGGAAAGTTTACACTGGGCGAAAACATCGCCGACCACGGCGGATTACAAGTATCCTACAAAGCGTTTAAAGATGCGACAAAAGACGCCCCGCTGAGCGAAAAAGAAGGTTTGAGTCCCGAACAACGTTTCTTTTTGGCCTATTCAACCGTTTGGGCGGGTAACATCCGTCCGGAAGAGATTTTGGTACGTACCAAATCCGATTCGCACTCATTGGGAAGATGGCGCGTCAACGGCGCATTGCCGCATATCGACGCATGGTATGAAGCCTTTGGTATCGAAGAGGGCAGTCCAATGTATGTTGCGCCCGAAAACCGAGTGAAAATATGGTAATGAGATAAATAAAAAACGGATGATTTTTTTGAATCATCCGTTTTTTATTTTTTACGGTAACCGTCTCGTTCATCCGTTTTTCGTTTACGGCATCCTGCCGTCATCTTCTTACTGTTTCCCCTCGATCCAATTGATTAACTGATTGTCCGTCGGCGATGTTTTCGGAGATAACATGTTGACCCAGTTTCCGTCCTCGTCGATCAGAAACTTTTGGAAATTCCAACTTACTTCGGCGTCTTTCAGACCGTTTTCGCTCTTTTCGGTCAGCCAACGGTAAACGGGCGCGATGTCCTTTCCTTTTACCGATATTTTGGCCATAACGGGAAACGTTACGCCGTAGTTCTGCCGACAAAATTCAATGATTTCCTCGTTCGTACCCGGTTCCTGACCCAAAAAGTTGTTGGCGGGAAAAGCTATGATGACGAAATTGTCGTCTTTATACTTCTCATACAGCGCCTGCAAATCACTGTATTGAGGAGTGAGGCCGCATTTGGACGCCACGTTGACAACCAATACTTTCTTACCTTTCAATTGGGATAAGTCAAACTGCGACCCGTCGTTCGCAACAACGGTAAAACTATGGAAATTTTTTTGTCCGGCAACAGTCGCCGAAACAAAGAAGGAAAATAAAATCCCTAAGAAAATTAGCTTTTTCATGTCTTGTTTTTCTTTTTAGTTTTATATGAATACGTTCATAATTAAAAATTTTTACCTTACAAATATACGGCTTTTTCGGCAGGGATGGTTTGACCGAAAGGTTTTTTAGCCCGCAAAACAACACGGTTAACGGTAATTTCCATTCTCAATTATTGCCGTATATTTGTCGGGAAAATGACCGGTTTATTGGAAAAAGGATATAAAATTGTACAGCAAAAACAATACAGACCCTATATGAACGGTAAGGAAGTTTTTGCGCGAGTATTGGTACGGAAAATACACACCAAGATTGGTTAATACACCTTTTCTACAAAAATGATCGTTTTGATCGAAGAATTTACCCGTTTTTGAGCGACCGTTCCCCATTTTTCGATTGACCCGTAGACCGCTCAGACACACAAAAACAAATCAGCCGACAGCGTCGATTATCCGAAACAACTCGTCCCTATTCTCGGCACGCAACATGGCGATACGGGTATCGCGAAAGTGAGAAATACCTTTAAAAACAGGCGTCGCCGCCAGATGACGGCGCGAATGAAGAATACCCTTTCTCTCGTCACCAAGCCAGTCGATCGAGTCGAGTACTTGTTGCTTGATAATCGCCTTCTGCACCTCAAACGAAAACGGTTCGGCATGTTCGCCGTACAGCAAATAATGTTTCATTTCGGCAAACACCCACGGCTTACCGATCGCCGCCCGACCAACCATCACCGCATCCACACCATAACGGTCGAAACACCATTTAGCGCCTTCTGGCGTCGTCACATCGCCATTTCCGATGATCGGAATG
Source organism: Prevotellaceae bacterium (assembly GCA_031255055.1). Taxonomy (GTDB): domain Bacteria; phylum Bacteroidota; class Bacteroidia; order Bacteroidales; family Paludibacteraceae; genus JAIRTG01. The sequence continues at coordinate 12,003 of JAIRTG010000083.1, read as the reverse complement.
TACATCCGCCGATTATTCTTCACCTCGCCGATCAACGTCCAGTCTGCCTCGCCGCGGTACATCTGCGAACGAGTCCGCCCATGAATCACCAAAGCAGCAATACCGCAATCCTGTAGCCGCTCGGCCAGTTCGACAATGACTTTAGACGAATCGTCCCAACCCAAACGTGTCTTCACCGTCACAGGTACATCAACCGAACGGACAACCGAACGGGTAATCTCCACCATTTTCGGCACATCGCGCAATAAACCCGCTCCGGCCCCCTTCCCCGCTACCTTCTTCACCGGACAGCCAAAATTCAAATCAATGATCTGAGGACGCGCTTCCAGCGCAATCTTCGCCGCCGAAACCATCGCGTCAGCCTCCCGACCGTAAAGCTGAATGGCTATAGGACGCTCTTCATCCGAAATGTGGAGCTTCTGCTCCGTCCGCCTGACATTCCGTATCAGTGCGTCGGCCGAAATAAATTCGGTATAAACCATGTCCGCACCGAATTTTTTACACAGTAGACGGAACGAAGGATCGGTCACATCCTCCATCGGCGCAAGAAAAAGCGGGTAAGGCGAAAAGGTGATGTCGGCTATTTTCATCTGTTTAATCGTGGTCGTAAGTCCCTTCCCCCTCTCCTGCCCCGTCGGTACAGGACAAATCGAGGAATCGGATACGGGATGTTAAATCGAATTTTGGCGCAAATGTACAGAGATTTTAGCAAACGGAACAATCAGCCGTGACCCAACGTGCACGTTTCGTCATAAAAAAACTACCTTTGCGGTACAACAATCAGACTCAATGGAAAAAAAATATTGTTTTTGTTTTATCTTCGCCGCACTGTGCTGCGGAATCGCCGCACAAATAAGCTATTCGCCCGCCTTTTTCGGTCCGAACGCCAATCCGGTTCCCGAATTTACCGACGCCACCATTCCCGCCCTGACCACCGTCAAACTGTCGGGAGACTGCTATACGGGTTTCGGCGATAACACCGTCAACATCACCTTTACAGCCGAAATACCGCTGCTGTCCGAACGCCTTTCCTTCAAACTATGGATAAACATGCTCGAAAGCTACAAAGTTACCCAAGCCGTCTACGACAAACGGAACATGACCGAAGGAAGCCTGTCGGGGACGGCAGCGGGCGATTTTTACATCCAAACACGCATCTTTATCCTTTCGGAAAAAAAATACACACCATCCGTCATCCTCAACAGCACGCTAAAAACCGCTTCGGGTAACAACTTTCAACAAAGACGCTATTTCGACACGCCGGGGTACTATTTCGACGCCGAATTTGGGAAATCGATCCGGTTGTACAATAGCCTGCTAAGCGAAATCCGGCTTGTGGCCGATCTCGGCTTTTTTTGCTGGGAAACAACCAACAGCGTCCAAAACGACGCGCCGATGTATGGCGGAAAAATGATCTTGTCGAACGATCTGTTTGACGTCGAAAACACCCTGTCGGGCTATTCCGGCTGGATCGACAACGGCGACAAACCATTGATCTATAGCGCGAAAATCAACCTCAAACAACCAACCTTCAACATCTTTGCCCAATACCAATACGGGATCAACGACTTTCCGTATCACCACATCCGAGCCGGATTCTCGCTTTGTTTAGAAACTTTGACGCCGAAATACAAATAATTATCGAATATTTTCTTTTACCCACCATAAAAGTAGGTACATTTGCATCCTGAAATCGAACACCTGTGAAAACAATCTCACCCCAAGACCCGAAACGCTCCGACAGCGACGCATCATAACGACCGACACAACAAAAAATTCCCCATGTTCATCTTCAACACCCGCCGTTCGGCTTCCATACACCCGTCCGACAATTCCATCAACCACGCAACCGCAAACACCTGCAGTCAATCGTTGGGATACGTCAACAGGTTGTCTGACGGCGCCATTGAAGCGTCGGACGACAATCGGGACAGCACGGTATTCGACAATAAATAAATCCAATTTGATAAATCCAATTTGACGCTATTTGATAATTGATTAAAAAAATGATTCAACGAAAAGAGATAGAAATCATGGCGCCGGCAGGTTCATGGGAAAGTTTATCGGCAGCGATAGCGGCAGGCGCCGACTCGGTCTATTTTGGGATCGAACGGCTGAATATGCGTAGCAAGTCGAGCAGCAATTTCACGACCGGCGACCTGCGGGAAATCGTCCGCATCTGTAAACAACACAACGTAAAATCATACCTGACCGTCAACACGATCCTCTATGACAGCGATATTTTGCTGATGCGCGAAATTGTCGACACGGCAAAAGAAGTAGCAGTTTCGGCCATCATTGCGGCCGACGTCGCAACGATGATCTACGCAAATAGTATCGGCGTGGAAGTACACCTATCCACCCAACTGAACATATCGAACATCGAGGCGCTGAAATTCTACGCCCAATTTGCCGACGTCGTCGTACCGGCACGCGAACTGAACTTGGAACAGGTGGCCGAAATCCACCGGACAATCCTAACCGAACAAATCAGGGGAAAAAAGGGCGGTTTGATCCGGATAGAGCTATTTTGTCACGGTGCGCTCTGCATGGCCGTTTCGGGGAAATGCTACCTGAGTCTGCACGAAAAAAATGTCTCGGCAAACAGAGGGGCCTGTAACCAAATCTGCCGTCGGGGATACTATGTAAAAGATCGGGATTCGGACATCGAACTCGAAATAGAGAACGAATTTATCATGTCGCCGAAAGATTTGAAGACCATCCATTTCATCAACAAAATGCTGGATGCGGGTGTCAGGATATTTAAGATCGAAGGTCGGGCGCGTGGAGCGGAATATGTCAAAGCGGTTGTATCGTGTTACAAAGAAGCAATCGAATCGTATCTCGACGGGACGTCGACCGACGAAAAGCTGCAAGAGTGGCATCGACGGCTGGCCCGCGTGTTTAACAGAGGATTTTGGGACGGCTATTATCTCGGTCGGCGACTGGGCGAATGGAGTACAAATTACGGTTCCGAAGCCACTCATCGAAAAGTATATGTCGGAAAGGTGATCAATTATTTTTCAAAACAAGGTGTAGCCGAAATCCATCTGGAAGCCCAAACGCTTTCGGTAGGAGACGATCTGCTTATCACAGGTCAAACAACGGGGGCTTATGAGGACAAGGTGAAGGAACTACGCGTTAATTTACAATCGGTTCAAACCGCTGTTAAGGGCGATTTTCTATCGGTCAAGACCGACAGCCCGGTCAGGAGAAACGACAAAGTTTTTAAAATGGTTCCGGCCGGCCAACTGATAATGCAGAAATAGAACGAAGGATCTACTTTTTTTTTAATACATATTTGACCGTTCTCTCTCCGTATTTTAATTACACTGTAATAAGGCTGTCTTACTTTCGCCCTTCTTTTGCAACGAGATTTCCTGACATTGTCGAGACGTTAAAATAACCATTTCTTTTGTCTGAATTTACTTTCCTGTTTTAGCGGAAATTTTTTTTTATCAATCAATATAAACAAATTTGAAGCATTCAGTAAAAATGAACAAATACGAAATAGTCATTTATAAAAAACTCTTAAGAGCTATCGAAAACAAAATCGGCGAAAGATCAAACATCGTCGACGTCCTGTCCGACTACTTATATATAAGTAAAGAAGCCGTTGAAAAACGCCTTAGCAGACAAATTCCTTTCACTTTCGGTGAAATTTCGGAAATAGCCACTCAATTGAACATCTCTATCGACAGTATCCTCCACTCTTCGCTGATGAAAAGCAGACCTTTTGAAGCTAAATATACCAATATGTATGATCCGCAAGAGGTCGACTATGCCATGCAAATGGAATACCTGGACGTTATCAAAACGGCAAAACAAGCAAGGTATTCTGAATATGGCGTGAGTACCAACGCACTTCCTCTCCAATTCATGATCCGGTTTGAGAATATCTATAAATTGTATATGCTCAAATGGATACACCAATTTAAGGACGAGGAGGATGATATAAAACCGTTTAACGAAATCGAAATTTCGCCGAAAACACACGAAATAAACGAATACTTTGTGACCCAGGTGGAGTATATCAAAAATACGTTTTTTGTGTGGAATGAATTACTGATCTGCTATTTGGTACAGGATGTACAATACTTCTATAGAATGGGCCTTATGACGTTGACAGATAAAATACTGTTGAAGGACGAAATAAACCGGTTGATCGATTACCTGGAATTGCTGACCGAAAGCGATAAGTATTCGAGCGGAAATACGCTCCATATTTATCTGTCGAACCTCACGGTGGAAACCAATTATTCTTATATCGAAATAGACGATTTTAAACTCACAATGATGAAAATCGGCAGCTTCAACGAGGCGGCGTCTTTCGACAAGGAAGTGTATGCAAAAACCAAACGGTGGATCGATTCGTTCAGACAGAACTCTATCTTAATATCGGGGGCTAACTCCTCTTTCCGCAAGGAGTTCTTCGACAACCAGCGGCAAACAACCAAACTATTGATAAAATAGCTATTCGACTGGAAAACAGTAGGATTTCAGACCGTATTTTTCTAATTCTTTTTTTCTGGCTTCCGCCTCCTTTTTATAGGGGGCAGATTTTTTTGAAAAATGGATCTTGTCGGCGTGTTCTATGGCTTCGTCGTACATTTCCAGGTAGAAATAGATCAGCATCAGGTTGTGGTTTTTTATGAAGAACAATGGCCCGTATTCCGCCTTGATTTCATGTTTGTAGAGATTGATTACGCCCTGCATTTCGGCTCTTTTTTTGGTAATGTCGGTATTTTCGTCGATGGAGGATAAAATATCGGCGCCGATTTTCATGTAGCGGTAAAAAACATCGTAGTCGTTTTCGTCTTTCTTTTTTACGCACAGCAATTCGCTTGATTGTTTTTCGCCGGCCTTGTAACCATACAGGTTGTTTATTTGGAACACAAAATCGGGAATCGACGCTTTGATCCGCTCGTCGCTCACCAAATTGTAAATACTATCTTTTTTCGAATCGAAAAACAGCATGGCTTCGCCTTCGTCGGCAAACGAAGCGTCGCTTTTCCATTGATATTTTTCGACCCAACTTTTACCATTGTCTACGCTTCCGCCGTCAATTTTTTCTTTTTTCTTATTGTAGATGTTGAACGTGACGGGACAGATGCAGGAAAAATAAATCCGGTACCGTTTGTTTTCTTTTACCACAGTGACTTCGGGCTGTAGTATCCTGTTTCCATACAGATTGATGGTAATGTCGGGATGTTCGGCGGTGTTTCTGCAGTTCAAAAATAAGAAACCGAGTGTGTCGACTGCCGATACGTTCCGGTAGGAATGTATTTTCACCTGGTAGGTGCGGTATTTGGGCGCTAATATCTTTAAGGGAAATTTGCGTGCGTTCAAAGAAAATTTTTCACGGTGGAACATTGAGCGTTTTACACGGGTAGTGAAAATTTGCGCGTCTGCCGACAGGGAGCTAAAAAACAATAGCAAAACAGGTAAATAAAAGGACGTTTTCATATATTTATATTTAGGTTTGAGATGATAAATGATCATAAAAACAAAAAATCAACTCATTTCCAACATGCGCAAAATGGGCTTTACGGCTCTTTCGCGTAATTGGGGGTCAATCAAAATTTCGGGTGTTTCGTCGCGGAGGCAGAGGTATAATTTTTCGAGCGTGTTGAGGCGCATAAAATTACATTCGTTGCAGCCGCAGCTACTATCGTTTGGGGGAACGGGAATGAATATTTTATCAGGATTTTGGGCCTCCATCTGATGCAGGATACCGGATTCGGTAGCGACGATAAATTCTTTCGCGCTGCTTTTGGTCGCATGGTTGAGCATGGCCTGTGTTGAACCGACGAAATCGGCCACTATCAGTATTTGAGTTTTACATTCGGGATGGGCAATGACTTCGGCTTGCGGATAGACTTCTTTCAATTTCAGCAATTTTTCGAGCGAAAATTGTTCGTGTACATGACAAGCGCCGTCCCAGAGCAACATATTCCGTCCGGTGACGCTATTGATATAGTCGCCCAGATTGCGGTCGGGTCCGAAGATGATTTTTTCGTCTTTCGGCAGTTGGTCGATGATTTTCTTTGAATTGGTGGAGGTCACCACCACATCGGTCAGCGCCTTGACGGCAGCCGTCGTGTTGACATACGAAACGACGGTGTATCCGGGATGGGCTTGCACAAATTTTTCAAATACGTTTACCGGACAACTGTCGGCCAACGAGCAGCCTGCTTCCATGTCGGGAATGAGCACTTTTTTGTAGGGTGAAAGGATTTTGGCTGTCTCGCCCATGAAATGTACGCCGCACAAGACAATTATATCGGCATCGGTTTTGGCGGCCCATTGCGCCAGCGCCAGACTGTCGCCTACATGGTCGGCTATGTCCTGCATCTCGCCCATTTGGTAGTAGTGCGCCAGAATGACGGCGTTCTTTTCGCTCCGAAGGCGATTTATTTCTTCAATTAATTGTTTTCTTTCCATTTTTCTTTTTATTTTGACTCGTGAATTTGAAACTGTCTTTCCGTTTTTTGGGGCTACAAGCGGCATTACGCACATTTAAACACATTTATTTTCGACAGGTGTTACGAGCATTTAAACACGATATAATATATGTATTTAATATTTTTTTAAAAAATTCTTATGCTGATGGTAATGAGATGTTGACAAGGTTGATAAAAAACAGTTGAATTATTTTGATATGACGTTCTTAAAAATGAAGCCGGTGATATGAACAGGCAGCAACCGATAATCGAATTGAAGATAAATAAATTAGGCGTTTTTTCAACACCCTGTTAATAGCGGCAAAGTTAAAAAAATATCATCCAAGTGAACTACATTTAATCCTAAAAAATAGTTTATAACTCAATCGAAATTTCATTCCTTTATTTTTGCGCATTTGGAAACAATAGATATAAAGAAATAGTTTTTTGATTGTCAAGACTGTTTTTCTTTTTTCTATCAAAATTTCCACTGATGTTTTCAACACATTACCAATAACGAAAAAGGTGATTTATGAGCAAACACAATGAACTCGGCAAGGCAGGCGAGCGCGAAGCGTTGGCCTATCTGAAAAAAAAAGGGTATGTTATCCGTCACACAAATTGGCGCTACGGCTATTTGGAACTTGACATCGTGGCCGAAAAGGACGGCCTACTGATAGTAGCCGAAATAAAAACGCGCTCGACATTGGCTTTTCAGCATCCGGAAGAAGCCGTCGGTCGGAAGAAGATGAGAAATATTGTGAAGGCGGCGCACGAATACGTCTTAAAATTCGACTGGCAGGGCGAGACACGCTTCGATATTCTATCGGTTGTTCCACGGGGAAAAATTTTTGAAATAGAACAGATAGAAGATGCGTTTTCGACCTAAATGTTTTGTATAACTGCAAAGAGATCTTAAAACCATAAAATACAATTAAAAATTTTACCAATAAATTAGTTTATGTACTTTTGTATCCTAAATCACAGTTAAAAACTTTCAACCTGAAAAAGCAATGAAATCATTAGAAAAACATATTGCAGAGCAATTGTTGAAAATAAAAGCGGTCAAACTTCAACCCAGAAATCCGTTTACTTGGGCTTCGGGCATCAAATCTCCCATCTATTGCGACAATCGCCTTACGTTGTCCTATCCGAAGATTCGCGTATTCATAAAGTTGGAATTATCACGGCTGATCGTCGAAAAATATCCCAATGTAGACGTAATAGCCGGCATTGCAACCGGCGCGATAGCCCAGGGTGTTTTGGTGGCCGATCAGTTGGGACTTCCGTTTGTCTATATCCGTTCGACTCCGAAAGATCACGGATTGGAAAATATGATTGAAGGCGACCTGCGACCCGGACAAAAGGTGATCGTGATAGAAGATTTAATTTCAACGGGAGGAAGCAGTCTGCGTGCCGTTGACGCTATCAGAAGCAACGGCAGCGAAGTACTGGGCATGTTGGGCATATTTACATACGGTATGCCGCAGGCCGAACAAAAGTTCAAAAAAATGAAGGTAAACCTGACAACGCTTTGCAACTACGACGTGGTTGTAAGCGAAGCGTTGGCTACAAATTATATTTCTGCCGAAGATGTCGAAATTTTGCGGGAATGGAGAAAAAACCCCGAAAAATGGAATATATAAATTTAGGAACAAGAAAAAATGATTAAATACGAAAGCGAAATAAAAACCATTTCTTCGTCGGAAGAAGTGGTTTTTAATATGTTAAGCGATTTGAACAACCTGAAAAACATCGGGCAAATCGATGCGATAAGAGAGAAGGTAAAAAGCATCACTTTCGATACCGACAGCATCCGTGTCGAAATAGAGATGCTTGGTCAAGTGGGCTTCAAAATCATAGAGAGGGAACCGAACAAAACGATAAAATTTGAATCGGAAAACTCGCCGGTTGGCATAACGATGTGGATACAGTTGAAACAGGTAGCGGCGGTCGATACGCGGATGAAAATTACTGTAAAAGCCGATATTCCCACGATGTTGAAGTTGATGATCGATAAAAAGCTGAAAGAAGGCGTAGACCTGATGGCCGGTGCGCTCGCAGACGCATTGAACGCTAAACTGATGAACGATTTGCATAGCAACGTTGTCTAAAAGAATGGTTGTCCGCGTCGTGATTCCTGTGATTTGTTTGATTTATGTAACGAATCATTAATCACTAAAAAAGAATCACTTGTCACCTGTCGATTCTGGGGCCTTTTCCCCTGAATTACCGGTGGCTTTGTTTGCGAAAGAGCAAAAAAAATTGTACATTTGTGTGTTTTTTGGCATCCGTTTTCTGCTACTGTTCCGGATGATACAAAATTTATAGAAAAAACAAAAAGAATAAGTAAAAACAAAAAAGAAGGCTATTATAAAAAGTCAAATATGAGCGAAGACGAAAAAAAACAAGCAGGCGTCGATTATGGCGCAAGTAGTATTCAAGTGCTGGAAGGCTTGGAGGCTGTCCGCAAACGTCCGGCGATGTACATTGGTGATGTCGGCGTGAAAGGCTTGCATCACCTGGTCTCTGAAGTTGTGGACAACTCAATTGATGAGGCGCTGGCAGGCTATTGCGACAGTATTGAGGTTGTTATCAATGAAGACAATTCGATAGAAGTGACCGACAACGGACGAGGCATCCCTGTCGATTTTCACGAAAAAGAAGGGAAATCGGCGTTGGAAGTCGTAATGACAGTGCTTCATGCCGGCGGTAAGTTCGACAAGGGTACCTATAAAGTTTCGGGCGGTCTGCACGGCGTGGGTGTTTCATGCGTAAACGCGCTGTCTTCTTTTATGCGGGTCGACGTTGCGCGTAACGGCAAGATATATCGTCAGGAATATGAGCGGGGTATCCCGCAATTTGAGGTAAAGGAAATCGGAACAGCCGATTATACCGGTACAAAGTCGATATTCCTGCCGGATAAAATCATTTTTACCGAAACAGTCTATAAGTACGAAGTACTGGCAAACCGCTTGCGCGAATTGGCCTACCTCAATGCTGGCATTACGCTGACTTTGACGGATAAACGTGTACCGGAAGATGACGGAAATTATAAGTCGGAAACTTTCTATTCTAAAGAAGGACTGAAAGAATTTGTTGAATACATCGACTCTTCTCGCGAAAACCTGATTGGGGAAGTGATTCATATTTCTACGGAAAAAAATGAAACACCTGTCGAAATAGCAATGACATACAACACGTCGTATAATGAAAATATTCATTCGTATGTGAACAATATCAACACGGTTGAAGGCGGAACGCATTTGGCCGGATTCCGTCGCGGATTGACGCGGACATTGAAGAAATATGCCGAGGATAATAAGATGCTCGAAAAGCTGAAATTTGAAATCAGCGGCGATGACTTCCGTGAAGGACTGACGACAATTATTTCTATCAAAGTTGCCGAACCGCAATTTGAAGGGCAAACAAAAACGAAACTCGGAAATAATGAAGTGATCGGTGCAGTGGATATGGCCGTGAGCGAGGCGTTGGGGAATTATCTGGAAGAAAATCCGAAATCGGCGAAAACGATTGTCGAAAAGGTGATTTTGGCAGCCACAGCACGTCATGCGGCGCGTAAGGCACGCGAGATGGTGCAGCGTAAATCGCCGCTATCGGGAGGCGGATTGCCGGGAAAATTGGCCGATTGTGCCGATAAAGATCCGAAAAAATGCGAATTGTTTCTCGTGGAGGGAGATTCGGCAGGCGGAACGGCCAAACAAGGACGTAGCCGTCAGTTTCAGGCGATTCTTCCTTTGCGCGGTAAAATACGGAATGTGGAAAAGGCAATGCACCATAAAGTGCTGGAAAGCGAAGAAATCCGTAACATCTATACGGCTTTGGGCGTCAGTATCGGAACGGAAGAGGATAGTAAGGCGCTGAACATAACAAAGCTGCGCTATCATAAAGTTATTATCATGACCGATGCCGATGTGGACGGAAGCCATATCGCAACGTTGATCATGACGTTCTTCTTCCGCTATATGAAAGAACTGATCGAACAGGGTTATCTGTATATAGCAACGCCTCCCCTCTATCTGATGAAAAAGGGAAAAACGGAAGAATATTGCTGGAACGATCAGCAACGTCAGGCTTTCATTGACAAGTACGGCGGTGGAAACGAATCGGGCATCCGTACACAACGCTACAAAGGTTTGGGAGAAATGAACGAAATCCAACTCTGGGAAACAACAATGAATCCCGAAAACCGGACCCTGCGCCAGATAACGATTGAAAATGCTGCGGAAGCAGACCATGTTTTCTCCATGTTGATGGGAGACGATGTGGCTCCGCGCCGTCAGTTTATCGAAGAAAACGCAACTTATGCCAACATTGATGCGTAGAACTCTTTTGGACAACAGGAAATAAACAGGCAAATGATGAATGTTTGCGTTTTTTGTTCTTCGAGTAATCAAACTGATGAACGACATAAAAAACAAGCTTTCCGCTTAGGGCAACAAGTTGCTTTGAGCGGAAATGCTCTTTTATACGGAGTCGCAACCGGCGGATTGATGGATGCTGTGGCAGAAGGTACGAGAGATGAGAAAAGGGAAGTGAAGTTATAGGAGTGATTTCCGAAGCGATAATCAACATGAAGCGAGAAAGTAAGCTCCCTACAAAATTGATTACAGTGAAAAATCTTTCGGAGCGAAAGCAAAAAAATGTGCGAATTGGGCAATGTGTTTATCGTGCTTCCGGGTGGATATGGAACAATGGATGAAATATTTGACATGACGGCGGGTAGATTGGTCGGAGAACACACCAAAATTCTTTTCGTGTTGAATACAGATGGGTTTTACGATAATTTACAACAATTATTTGGTAAAATGCAGGATGAAAAATGTATCGATTCGAATGCGGCTTATCATCCTGTTTTTGTTTATTTTAACGAAGATATTTTTCAAAATCTTTTCAATTAATCCTCTATTTTGTCAAATTATATTCCGAACAAAGATGAAATTATTTATTGTTAGATTTATTAAATTGCTATTCAGAGTGCCTTTTTTGAGAAAGACATTTTTTTTCCTACTTATACAAAAATTTTGCTCTATAGTAAAATACTAAAAGGATTAAGAGAGCAAACAACGCTTAAAGGCGGAATCCGTTTTCAGTTAGATATTGAAGATTGGATTCCAAGTTGTTTGTATTTTTCAGGAGAATACGAGGCTGGTGAAATTGATTTTATGCAAAATTCTTTGTCAGAAGGTGATGTTCTGATTGATATTGGAGCTAACATTGGCTTATATACCTTATATGGTGCAAAGGCAGTGGGAAAATCGGGTAGCGTTTTTGCATTTGAACCTTTCTCTTTGAATTATGATAACTTGATTAAAAATATTTCAATCAATCATTTTTCAAATATAATCGTAGAAAAAAAGGCAGTATCCGACAATTCCACCCCAATCAATATTTATTACGATAAAAACGAGAAAAACTCAGGTATGGCATCCTCTTATCTGACAGAATATTCACACGAAGAACAGGTCGAATCAATTACGCTCGATCAGTACCTTGAAGATAAATCTTTGAACAAAATCAATTTTATAAAAATAGACAT
>JAIRTG010000229.1 GCA_031255055.1 Prevotellaceae bacterium | reverse complement strand
AATTTTAAAACAGAAAGTAACATGAAAATGATGAACAAAAAAAATGGAAAAAGCGCCTTTGGTTGCGCTGTAAGACGTGTTGGAATGGCATGTCTGTTTGTGTTGGGCGTCTGGTGTATGACAACAAGTTGCGATGAGGAAGAAGACGAGAAGGTAAAAGGCGAGATCAAGAACAAGGTCGAGAATAAGCCTCTGACGGGACAGTCGGGAACAATAAAATCCAACACCGTAACACTTATTATCACTGTCGGGACAATCGAAAAGGATTCGGATGGATATACTACTGTCGAATTGTTGGGCGTGCCGGCGTGGACACTTGCACCTTTGGACGACAGGACGGTACTTGATCCAAAGATCATGGCAGGCGGTTCCACATTCGAAGCAAACAAATTCACTCCTACAAAAGATGGTATGAAGTATTATTATCCAACGAAAAGGGATCCGGATAAAATTATTGTTTATTATTTCGGTAGTTCCGTTCTCGTATTTGGAAAGTAGATTACAAGGCAGATCCGTCGAAAATAAATTTGTTTTGGAAACAACGAATAAATTAACGAATTATGAATATGTTACATGTACGCTTTGATATCGGAGCAATAGGAGAAAAGTACGATACCGGCGCCTACGGCAGCGCGTGTTATGAAGTAGTATTCCGCAATGTCGCAGCCGGCGTTTTGCACGGCTGTCGGGTATTTATGGGCGATTCGAGAGCCACACTGAGCGGAAGGGAGAATGTCTGCATCATTGGACTTATGTCGTTCGACAAGTCGAAACTGCAGCAAATAAGCGAGCAGTTGAGCCAAAGCAGTGAGTTTATGTCGGTCGCTGCCAACAATCCGTTAGAGTTTTCGACCATCGGAGACGAACCGCTTGTGCAGGACGGCGTTTATACGACGGATGGCCGTCAGTTGACAGGCTGGGGGGCAGCGGCATATGCCTCGGTGCAAAAGAATACCTCTGCCACACCGAAAGTGCCGGAACAAAAGCCGGAGCCTGCCGTATCAGCGCCGGCAGAGAAACCGGCCGCAAAGGACGGGATTTTCGACAAAGCCGACGCCACGCTTCGTAATCCCGAACTGCAGGAAAGGGCGAAAGCGCTGCTGCTGTACAAGTTGTACAAGTTTTGTTCGGTCATCAACCCTGCAAAGGCGGCCGAATATCTGCAACAGCTGCAATCCCTCACGTCATTGCTTTCGCAGGATGAGCAGACAGAACTGTCTGCAACAGAAAGTGCCGGAGCCGGAGCCAGTGGCGATTTCGCAGCCAAAATAGCCGGTATGGTCAACGAAGCGCTCAAACAGACGGACGACGCCGGCAAACTGGCGGCATTAAAACGATGCGAAGAATGTATCACGAAACGTATCTGGCCCTTCGGGAAGCAAAAAGCCTGGTTGGCGGTCATCAACGGCTGGCTCACATTCGACCGTAAAGAGGCGTTTCGACTGTTGTACAAAGCCCCCCTTGAAACACGAAAAAGTATTCTTCTGACCGTCAACAAGGCGGCGACGCTGCAACCTTCCGAATGGGAGATTTTGGAAGCGAAAATGAATATCCGTCCGGTGATTAAGCGTTTGATTGACGACGGCCAGCCGGTTTCATTGAACGCCATGCAGGCAAAAGACGCCGTCAAAGACATCACAGTCAGTATAAGCGCCGGAACGGATGAAGACAGTAAAATAAAGGAATTTGAGAAATACGAAAAACTTTTGTCGTCGCACAAAGACACGCTTCCTGCCGAAGCCCTTGGCAATATGGCAAACGACATGCATACTTACCTCGCGACGTCGGAGAATTTGGAAACTCTCTGGAATGTTCGTTTCGGACTGTTGCACCGTAACATGAAGTTATGGATTAACAATGCAGAGCTTGACGTTGCCGCTTTCGACCGGGTATTGCAGCAGACGCCCGACTATCTGAAGCATTTCCTGGCAGCATCTTATTTTTCGAGCAAAATAAAGCAGGAAAGCGATGTCGAACAGGCATACAGCGACCTGTCTGCCCGCACGTCGGGAGAGTACCTGCCCGAAGCATGTTTCCTGCATTATCTTATCTGGCAAAAAAGGGCAAAAAAGGCGCTTGAACTGGCTCAACGATCGAAACATTCAAAACAGTTGATTCCCGGTCTGCGTAAAGAATTATTGTTTTACACAGAAAACGAAGAAAAACTGATTAAACCGCAAGACGTGACGGGCGATCAACTGTCCGAATTTCTGGTGCAGACCTCGCTTGCCGACCGTGTGGAGTATCTGAAACGTATTACCGATAACGGCAATAATAATCTGCCCGAATGTATCTGGATCAAATGTTCTTTGCTTGAGATGATAGGAAATGAAACGCAGGAAGACGTCAATCCGATGTATGCGTCCATTTACATGAAGAGTTTGGCAAAAACCGAACAGTTCGCAACCTATCTCCGTCTTTTGGGCTATGGAGTGTGTCAGCATAAAGATGTGGATCTGGTATTGATGATTACTTTGAAAGAATGGGCTAAAACCGACAAAGCGGCCGTAAAGCGACTGATGGGGAAGATGAAGGCAACAATCATGCCTTCAGACAATGAATTTCAATATGATATTATCAGTAATGCCGTGTTTGAAAGATGTCGTAGCGTGTTCTGCGCCGTTCCGGAGTTTTTCGTTGATACTTATCTCGAATGGTTTAACCGGCATCTTGTCAACGACGGAATAAAGTTGTACAGCGCCGAAGGGACAAGTATTATTCGATACAAAGGCGTGGCGGTGATTAATCAGGCATTGCTTGGCGCTACGGCCATAAGCGAAATATCATCGGCTCTTAGCAACAGAATCATTGTCAAAGCGCTTACAAAATTCAAAGAGCATCTCGACGAAAATTGCGTCGAATTTGCTGCGCAGATATACAACAGCGACCTGTTCGACATCGCCGCGCCGGTAAATCTGCCCGCATACAAAAACAGCTGGCAAACAGGCGTCATTAAGAAATCCATGAATAGGTTATGGCAGGGACTGATATCAGTAATCTAAAGTAAATAATTGCCCCGCCCGGTGAAGGTTTCTGCCTGCGCCGGGCGGGGAGTAGAAATCATGCTTTTTTTCCGACGACGCTGCCGGGAAATTATCGAATGATGAAATAATAAAACTCGCATTTTAACAGTGAAGTGCGAATAAATGTAAATCAAACAGTATAAACCGTCCCCGCAAGGGGGCATACAAAAATTAAAGATATGAATTGGTATTTAAACGTATTACAGCAGTATGCTGATTTCAGCGGAAGATCGCGACGAAAAGAATTTTGGATGTTTGTGTTGTTCAATTATCTGGCCATTTTAGGGTTGTTTCTGTCGGGCTATATTTTGGAGTTGATTATCGGAACTCCGGTCTATGCTCAGTCTATATCTGTGCTTGAGCCGGAACATTCTTCATCCGGTAATGTAGGGAGACTGCTTGTTTTGTTGTATCTTTTAGCCACGTTTATTCCGTCGTTGGCTGTTATGGTGCGTCGTTTACATGACATTGGCAAAAGCGGCTGGTGGATTTTTATCAGTTTGATACCCATAGCCGGCTCTATCTGGTTGATCGTGTTGCTATGCACCGACGGTGATGCAGGCGACAACCTCTACGGGCCGAATCCGAAAAAAACCGGAAACGCATTCGACTCTCTCGAAACGGGAAAAGTTTCCAAAACACAACAACCGGCGCCGGAAGCAAAAGCCGTGCAGGCTAAAGTGGAATTTGATGACGAAGGCAAGTTTGTGAAAGCGACTGTTCCCGGCGTTTTCTGGAATAAACAGTCTTCCGATGGCGCCACCTATTTGAGTTGTAATGCTCCCACGTTATTTCGGGCAACGGAAATCCTGCGAGGTATTTCATCCATACCGCCAAACACCTATTACGTGGTCGATACGCCCGATGGCAGCCTTGGGCGCGACCTCAATGGCTTCTATACCGAAGTTCAGATAAAAAGCAACGATATCCGTCTCGAAACGGGCGCCAACAAAACGACACCTGTCAAGGCGCTTTCGTTGACGGCTTTCGGCAACGTCGAGAAAAACCAAAACGGCGTTGCGCTTTTGAAATCGACGGGTCAATACGCCTCATTCGTGCTTCAGATAGAATGTGGACATTGTGGCTACAAATCGCCTGTTGAAACAACAGGAGGCGTCTTCGAGCGACAGTGCTACGCCTGCGGGACTGTCAATGAGACCCGACGTGCACAAATCCGGGTTCATACGTCGCAGGGCGCCATTACAATATAGTAGGGAGGCAGGTTGTTTGAATACATATTACAAATTGTAAAAACAGCGTCACGTTAAAATTTGAAATTATGGGATATGTGCGTAAAGCGGCTGTTGAAAAAATAACCGATGAGGAAATGTTGAAAGATGTAGTGTTAAAAAAGACACATTTGATCGGTTATTATGTCTATCGCATCGAAAGCAGAAGTAATGACGGCTAAAATAAGTAAGCAAATTGCAAAACCGAATGGTGAAAACTTACAGAAATAACTACGAATTAACAATAACCCCGCTCGGCGTAGCGTCCCCCCGCTTGCAGCGAAGCGGAAAAATATTTTTTGCGTCCGGTGATAGATTTACAGGCGTTGCAGCCTCTGATAGATTAGAGATACATAGAAGGAAAACGAATTTAAAAATGAATTATAAACTGCTTTCGCAAGGGAGCATAAAAACAAAGTAAAATGAGAAAAGTAAATTTGAGAAAAGTATTCGTGGGACTGGCGGCAATGTCAATGATGTGTGTGTGGCCGGCGCTAAAGGTGTACGGACAGGAAATTGGGGGCGAGATGACGCCCGAAGTAAAGTGGTATATTGAAGGTGAAACGTTGCATATCAGCGGGAAAGGGGTAGTGCCGACTACCCTGTTCGGTCAGCAGTCGCCCTGGCATCCGTACCGTTCACAGTTCAATGCGGTAGTGTTGGAAGAAGGCATCACAGAGGTAGGCAAATTTGTGTTCAACAAATACAAAAACATTACTTCCCTGACGATTGCAAGAAGTGTCGAAAACCTTGCAAACAATTCGTTTTCCGGCTGCTCCCGTCTCGCAACGGTAGAAGTCAAAAGCACCATACCGCCAACTATCAACGTGGGTACATTTATCTTGTCAAAAACCAAGAAAGCGAAACTCATCGTACCGGACGGATGCAAGGCCGAATATAAAGAGACACCTTTCTGGAAGAAATTCGGCACTGTCGAAGAAAGCGGCCAGGCGGCAGCGGATGCGGATGATGTCAACAGGATACTGGATGCTCCATGCACCGTTCGCTTATACCGGGAACCCCGTTTTAGCGGAGGAGGGGCAAATGTGAGCGTATATCTGAACGGTGTAGAGCAGGAAAAGCTGGGGAACGGGAAAACGATTGAGATGACAACCGACCGGATGAAAAACAGGATTGTCATCAAATGGCGCAAATCAGATATGGGGTATTTACGCTTTGACGCCATATCGGGGGGCGAAATTCAGATTAATTATTCGGCTGCTACGGGAAATGTAAAAATTATGGAGTAAACGGTGTATCGCGCACACGCTATTTTCCTTCCCGGACTTGGCAGACGTATCGGGCGGAGCGACGCCCCTCTTTAAATTTTCGGCCGGTGACACTGTACACGTCCTCACACTGCGGCGTTATTCCAATGCCGGCAACAAATGTTTCCATACCAGGTTAAGCTCCGCCTGCATATCTTTGATATCCGCCGTAATGGCGATGACCGTATTTTTCTC
>JAIRTG010000199.1 GCA_031255055.1 Prevotellaceae bacterium | reverse complement strand
AATGTTTTCATAATGTACCGACTGAAAATCGGGACGGGGCGTTGCGGGGCAGCGCCCCGCAGAGGGGGTAGCGGAAGACCGCCGAAGGCGGGCTGAAGCGAGGGGGAGACTTCCCCCCCCGAATGATCTTTCTCTTTTCTTTCTCTACGTCGAAGGATGCGTAAAAATCGACGAGGTGAACACACAACCGAGTAGCACATCGGCGATCAAGTGAGCGATCACCCCCCCCCGTTTCCACCTTTCCGCAACCGTCTGTCCGGTGTTGCACAGGGCTGTTTTTTTGCTCCGAACCGAAACGCCTGTGATACGACCAACCCCTGTAATTTGTCCGCCTCCGACGTATATAACACCCCTGACAGGTGTATTAATTTCATTTTTTTTTGTAGCTCGAAATATAAAAAAAACGTTATCTTTGCAACTCTTTAAAAATATGAAGAATAACTTAATGTCTTATTTTAAATAAAAAATTCATGCAAAACAAAGGACTTGTAATAACGCTTGGTGTACTATTATCAATAGCGTGTTTGTATTACATTTCGTTTACTGTCGTATCGAGCCGCTACAATAAAAAAGCGGGAGAATATGCCGCCCAAAAAGCGGAAAATTATAAGCTTCAGGCGGGCGATAATTATGAATATACGCAGTATAACGAAATTAAAAATGCCCAAACGATACACTTTTTAGATTCGCTCGCAAACACAAAAGTTTGGTTGGGAAGCACGTTGAAACAGTGTAGAGAAAAAGAGTTAAGTTTGGGGCTCGACCTTAAAGGGGGAATGAACGTAACCCTCGAAGTTTCCGTACCGGACATCCTGCGTGCTCTCTCCGACTATAACACCACCCCTAACTTTGAAGAAGCCTTGAAAAGGGCAAGCGCACTTCAAAAATCAAACAGTAATACACACTATCTGGACTTATTTGCACAAGCATACAGAGACATTGACCCCAACGGTCAATTGGCTGCTATTTTCAGCACCTTTGACATGAAGGAAAAAATACTGCTCACATCCAAAAACGAAGAAGTGCTGACCGTACTAAAAGCAGAAGTCGAATCGGCCATCGAGAACTCATTCATCGTGTTGAGCAAACGGATCGACCGTTTTGGCGTTGTTCAGCCCAACATTCAAAAGATAGGTACCACAGGACGCATCCTTATCGAACTGCCGGGCGTGAAAGAACCCGAACGGGTGCGCAATCTGCTGAAAGGTTCTGCCAATCTCGAATTTTGGGAAACATACAATATCAACGAAGTCTACGCAGGTATCTTTGAGGCGAACAACATACTGGCTTCGTTAACCGCCGCGGATACACCATCCGAACAATCGGCGGAAGAGCAAACCGTCGCAGTCGACACGGTTGCGGTCGATACGGCAGCTATTGTTGATGCTGCTACCGATGTTCGGGAACCGGTCGAAGAAGCGATTGCGGAAGCGGAAACAAGCAGTGTGGACAGTTTGCGTTCATTGTTGAGCGAGACACAGGGCGAGGATATAGATAACATCGTCGACAGAGAACTGTTTAACAAACAAAATCCGTTGTTTGCGGTTCTAAGCCCCAACGTAAACGAACTGGGTCAACCAGGAAGAGGCCCCGTTATCGGATACGCTCAGGCAAAAGATACGGCTTTGATCAATTCATATTTCCAAATGCCTCAGATAAGGGACATCTTGCCGATGAATTTGAATCTGATGTGGACAGTAAAACCGATTTCCGACAACAGTCCGTTTTATGAATTACTTGCCATCAGAATGCCGAGTGCGGCCGAAAAAAGAGCACCGCTGACAGGTGACGCCGTTCGCAGTGCAGCCGCCGAATTCGGACAGTACTCTTCAAACGCGAAAGTAAGCATGGTGATGAGTACGGAAGGCGGCAAAACATGGGCACGCCTGACAAGAGACAATATCGGCAAGTGCATTGCCATCGTCCTTGACGGATACGTATATTCTTACCCCGTTGTACAGAATGAAATAACAGGCGGACGCTCCGAAATATCGGGAACCTTCTCGATAGAAGAAGCAACCGACTTGGCAAATATCCTCGAATCGGGAAAAATGCCGGCGCCCGCCCGCATTGTACAGGAAAACATTGTAGGCCCCTCGTTGGGACAGGAAGCAATCCGCAGCGGGTTGATTTCGTTCATTATTGCATTCTGCTTCATCCTTTTGTACATGATTTTCTATTACGGACTGATGCCCGGACTGATTGCCGACCTTGCCCTGTTTGTCAATATCTTCTTCCTGTTCGGCATATTAATATCATTCTCAGCGGTGCTGACGTTACCCGGTATTGCCGGTATTGTGCTGACACTGGGGATGGCAGTCGATGCCAATGTGTTGATATACGAACGGATAAGAGAAGAGATGCGTGCCGGGAAAACGATGAAACGCGCCATTCAGGACGGTTTCAGCAACGCTATTTCGGCGATTATCGACGCCAACGTCACGACATTGATTACCGGTATCGTGCTGGCGGTATTCGGAACGGGGCCTGTACGCGGATTCGCCGTTATTCTAATCATCGGTATCATTACATCATTCCTCACCGCAGTATTCCTGACAAGATACGTGCTGGAAGCCTACGCCAATCGCGAGCAGGCAAAAGAATTGCCGTTTACAACGAACTTTACGAAAAACTGGTTCCAAAACCTGAAAATTGATTTTATCGGAAGCAGAAAGATCGCCTATATCATCTCGGGTACTCTCATCGTCATATCCATTGCTTCGTTTTTTACGCGCGGATTCAGTTTAGGCGTTGATTTCAGCGGAGGACGCAACTACATCGTCCGTTTTGAGCACCCCGTTAACACCGAAGACGTAAGAGAACTTTTGGCTGACGCATTTGAAGGCGACCCCGCACAAGTCATCACAATCGGAACCGACAATCAGGTGCGCGTAACCACCAAATACAAGATTGACAACGAGTCGGAAACAGCAGACAATGAAGTCGAATCAATTTTGTTTGAGCACCTCAAACCGGTGATAAACAATGAAACCGTAACAAAAGATTTGTTCGTAGAAGGATATGTTTTGGACAACAGCGGCAACGCCAATTACGCCGACGGCGGCAATTTTGAATTTGGCATTCAAAGTTCCGAAAAAGTAGGGCCAACCATTGCCGACAACATCAAACGTTCCGCAATATGGGCGGTTATCATTGCAATATTCGCAATCGGTCTATATATATTCATCCGTTTCCGGGAGCTCGGATATTCGGTCGGCGCAGTTGTCAGTCTGGCGCACAACACACTGATAACGATGGGTCTTTATTCATTGATGTATGGCATTATGCCGTTTTCGATGGAGATCGACCAATCGTTCATCGCGGCAATCCTGACGGTAATCGGTTATTCGATTAACGACACGGTGGTTATCTTCGACCGTATCCGCGAATACATTCATTTATATCCGAAACGGAAAAGAAAAGACGTGATGAATCAAGCCATCAATGCCACATTGAGCCGTACATTCAGTACATCGTTCAGTACGGTGATGGTACTGGTAATGATATTTATTTTCGGAACCGACTCTATTCGCGGATTTGTATTCGCAATGTTCTTCGGCATTCTTGCCGGCACCTATTCTTCACTCTTCGTAGCCTCGCCCGTATCGTATGAACTATACAGGAAGCTATCGAAAAAAGGAGAAGAAGAAGATGCGCCGAATGTTCCGGAAAAGAAAAAGTAAGTGAGATTTTGGTTTACTATATTTTTGATTTCTCAACAAAAGCCCCTGTAGGTATCGTCTACAGGGGCTTTTCAATGCTACGGGCGCCTTTCGAAGACGCTCCACAAACAAGAAGCCTACCCGTTTAAGGTAGGCTTCTTTCAATTTAAGATGATGTTAACATACCGATTTGGCGCCAACTTTTCGGTTCTAAAAGAAGCAGCAAATTGAAGTATTTTTTGCAATGTTTCTTCTTTAGGCTGCATCAAATCCGTTTTGTATGTTTCATTTTCGATGGTTATTCCAACCGTTTTAATCAGCGTAGTATTTTTTTGCATAGGCGTAATCTTTTACCTGTTCGTATATAGTACCTAATTATTTCACACTAAAAACGTGCTTTTTTTTCAATTAGTATATCAGACAGCCGTTTTATAGTAAATTCATCAAAAGTTCCTCCGGAAGCGGGGAGGGGCAATGTTGAGTGATAAAACACAACGAACTTACGCTAAACGCTAAACACCAACGACAATCATCAAAAAGAAAGAGAAAGAGAAAGAAATTTAGGGGGGGGGGAAGTCTCCCCCTCGCTTCAGCCGCCTACGGCGTCTTCCGCTACCCCCTCTGCGGGGCGCTGCCCCGCAACGCCCCGAAGATAGTGATTAGTGATTAGTGATTAGTGATT
>JAIRTG010000189.1 GCA_031255055.1 Prevotellaceae bacterium | reverse complement strand
TTAATAAAACCGAAATTTATTACGGAGATTAATCCCTTCTCGATTTTTCTTCACGCGGGGGACGTGGCATCAAGGCTTTATGTGACAGCTTGAATTTGCCGGTTTTTCCGTCGATATCAAGCAACTTCACGTCGATCGTATCGCCTTCTTTCAAACCTGCGTCTTCCATCCGCTCTATCCGTTTCCAGTCAAGTTCCGAAATGTGCAAAAGACCCTCTTTTCCCGGCATAAATTCAACAAAAGCGCCATAAGGCATAATTGATTTCACTTTTGCCTGATAGGTTTCGCCGACTTCGGGAATGGCTACGATACCCTTAATCATCTGAACCGCGCCGTCGATAGAGGATTTGTTCGTTCCGGCAATCTCTACACGTCCCTGATCGCCGATTTCTTCTATCGCAATGACCGCACCGGTTTCTGCCTGCATATTCTGAATAATCTTTCCGCCGGGGCCGATAACTGCGCCAATCATTTCTTTCGGAATGAACATGACAAAGATACGGGGTGCATGTGGTTTCAAATCTTCACGGGGTTCGGCCAGAGTTTCCTGTATTTTGTTCAGGATGTGCATCCGACCGGCTTTTGCCTGATTCAACGCGGTTTCAAGAATTTCGTACGAAAGACCGTCCACTTTAATATCCATTTGCGTTGCGGTAATACCGTCGCGCGTACCGGTTACTTTGAAGTCCATATCGCCCAGATGGTCTTCGTCGCCTAAAATATCCGACAAGACTGCAAAGTTTTTGCCTTTATTTTCGGAAATGAGTCCCATCGCAATACCCGAAACAGGTTTTTTAATCTGTACACCGGCATCCATCAGGGCTAATGTACCGGCACAAACCGTTGCCATCGACGAAGAGCCGTTCGACTCCAGAATATCGGAAACAACACGGATAACATAAGGATAGTCTTCGGGAATCATCGGCTTCAGCGCACGAAACGCCAAATTTCCATGTCCTATTTCCCGACGGCCTACTCCGCGTGAAGGACGCGCTTCACCGGTAGAAAACGGCGGGAAATTGTAGTGTAACAGGAAACGTTCTTTTCCCTGTACCAACGATTCGTCAACAATTTTTTCATCCATCTTTGTTCCCAGCGTCACGGTGGTCAACGATTGGGTTTCACCGCGTGTGAAAACCGCCGATCCGTGCGGGCCGGGCAAGTAGCCGACTTCCGACCAAATCGGGCGAATCTCGGTTGTCTTACGGCCATCCAACCGTTTTCCTTCGTCGAGAATAGAACGGCGCATAGCTTCTTTTTCCACCTCGTGGTAATATTTGCTGATTAATCCCGCTTTTTCTTCGGCCGCTTCCGGCTCCATTGCGGCGATATATTCTTCTTTTACTTTCGCAAAATTTTCGGAACGGGCGTGCTTGTCGGCATTACAGGATGTTGCCAAAGCATATACCTTATCGTATGTTTTATCCCAAATATCTTTTTTCAGTTCTTCATCGTTTTCCTCGTGGCAGTATTCTCGTTTCGCGGTTTTTCCGACTTCCGCCATCAGTTCCATTTGCGCCTGACAATGTTTTTTAATTTCCTCATGTGCCGTTTTCATTGCGTTCAGCAAATCTTCTTCGCTGACTTCTTTCATTTCTCCTTCCACCATCATGATGTTGTCCGACGTCGCGGCGACGATAATGTCCATATCCGCTTCTACGAGTTGTTCAAAAGTAGGATTGACGACAAATCGGCCGTCGATGCGGGCTACGCGGACTTCCGAAATAGGCCCATTGAACGGTACATCCGATACAGCCAGCGCCGCCGACGCCGCCAAACCAGCCAAAGCATCCGGCATATCAACGCCGTTGGCCGAATAGAGTGTTACGTTTACGAACGTTTCCGCATGATAATCGTCGGGGAAAAGCGGGCGTAATGCGCGGTCAACCAAGCGGGAGACTAAAATTTCGGCGTCCGAAGGGCGACCTTCACGACGTGTAAATCCGCCCGGAAAGCGTCCGTTGGATGCAAATTTCTCTTTATAATCTACCGAAAGCGGCATAAAGTCTGTTCCCGGAACGGCTTCCGTAGCCGACACAACCGTTGCGAGCAACATCGTTTTTCCCATTGTCAACATAACCGCTCCGTCAGCCTGCTTCGCTAATTTTCCGGTTTCAAGGGTGATTGTACGTCCATCACCGAGTGTGATGGTCTTTGTAATTACATTCATATAAAATTACATTTTAAATTTTTTAAACTTTTAAATTTCGGGCACAAAGGTATGATTTATTTTGGGATTTTCGGTTACCTCTTAAAATTAAATTGTTGATTTTACGGAAGTTTTGAAGTTTATTATAGGAATCTATCCGCTTTATTTTGCCTGTTTCGGGCGTGGTGATTAGTGTGTCGTGATTAACGATTCGTGTTTAGTGATTAAACACGACGAACCACATTAATCACTAAACATTAAATACTAAGAAGAGAAAGAGATTTAGGGGGGGGAAGTCTCCTTAACCTGACGGCTATGGGCTCTGCCCCGCAACGCCCCGTAGAGAATGAAGAGTTAAGAGTGAAGAGTGAAGAATGAAGAGTGATTAGTGCGGATTCTCTATGATTAATCACTAAACACTATTTAATCACTGTCTTTCGGGGCGTTGCGGGGCAGCGCCCCGCTGAGGGGGTAGCGGAAGACCGCCGTAGGCGGGCTGAAGCGAGGGGGAGACTTCCCCCCCCTAAATCTCTTTCTCTTTCTTTTGTTGAAAACCGCCGTTAGTGGTTAGTGGTTAAATGAGTCGAATCGACATAATCATTAATCACTAAGCGCTAAGCAGTTATTTTTGCTTCAAATAGTGTTCGTAGATGGAAAAAACACGTTCCGTATGGCGGATGATCGCTTTGCGGCGGGATATGCTGCCGGCTGTCGATTCTTCGTGAAGTGGGAGGGCGGTTGTTCCAAATAAACATTCGTCGACGTTGTTGCGCCATAAATGCGGATTTTTTCCGTGTGCTTTGGCTATAGTCATCGCGTCGAGAATGGGGGCAGGCCCTGTGTTGTATGCCGAAATGACAAATTTGGCGCGTTCTTCGTCGTTTTCAACCTTCCGAAATAGGCGGTTGAGACGCATTATGTATTTTACTCCGGCTGCAATGTTGTCTGCCGCAATGAAGACCGTGCTGTCGTTCAAACCTAAACTGCGTGCCGTCCGGGGCATCAGTTGCATTACCCCTAACGCCCCCTTCGGCGAAACTTGTGCGGGATCGAAACGCGATTCCTGAAAGGCTAATGCCGCCAAAAGTCGCCAGTCCCAACCGATTTGAGGTGATAATTGCTTGAAAATGTTGTCGTAGGGAGATATGTCCCCGAAAGGAATGTGGGGCATTTTCTGTGCCGGATAGCGATTTTTTGACCGGTATCTCCGACGTAACTGTTCTTCTTGCTTTTTTGTCTGCCGCAGTTTGCTCCACCGGTCGACCGCCAGGGCTAGTTCTTCCGCGTCTTTTGGGATGAGCCAACCGTTTTTCTGGTTGAAGGTTATCGCCAAATGTCCGTCGAGCTTCTTGTAATAACCTTTGTAGTGGGATACTGTGTGGCTGTATGCAATCGTGTAGTCGATGGAGTCGTTGGCGACGAGGTCGATCAGATCGGGATGCGGGGAGGTGTTGTTGTGCAGTGCGATGTTTATTCGTCCGCCTGTTTCGTCGTTCAACTGTTCGAGTCGGCGGTGAAAGATGGAATTCCTTTTTACATGTACGGTTTTGCCCGATAGTTCTGTTACGTCCGAAAGCCTGTTTTTGCCCGCTGATTGAACGATGACCATCGGGGAGGGCGGTTGCGGATAGATGTAGCGAAATTTTTCTTTCAATTCACTCGTCTCGGTCAGGTTGCAGGCGATCAAATCGACGGTTTTGTTTTCGAGCCATGCGATCAGTTGGGGAACGCTGTCGGCAAAGTGTATTTTTAGATTTACGTTCAGGTGTCGGGCAAGATGGGCGGCCATCTCGAGGTCGTAGCCCGCTTGCCGGTCTCCGAATAGAAAACGGACGGTGGCGCTTTCTATTGTCGCTATTTTTAAGGTGTCCGATTGAATGATGTTGCCCAATTGTGCCGTTTGCAGCCCTTCCGCACCGACGGGAGGACGGGTATTGTTGCAGGCCGGGAAAACGGTCAGGATGAGAGGGAAAAGCAGGTGGATTTTTTTGTTCATCAATCGTTTTAGATGTGTTCGACATGCCGGTCGTCAATCGGCTCGAGCGCGTTGATGCGTAAAAAGACCTGTGCTGTTGCCAGTACGTCTTTTTGACAATAGCGGGCAATCCGGTCAATGTCATTTTCGATGTAATAGACGTGTGCGACCATGCTTCCGTCGATGTCGTCTTTTGGGGTTTTGATGCCGAAAACGGCTGTCAGCAATTTTAACGGTGTGTAATTTTTGTAGTCGCCGAATTTCCATAGTTCCATCGTGTCGATGAATGAAATTTCCCATGGTTTTTTGCCGATGATCTGTAGTGCGCCGGGCAACCGGATGTTGTTTATCAGCATCCGGCGGCAGATATACGGAATGTCGAATTCTTTGATGTTGTGTCCGCACAGTACGTAGTTTTTGTGTGTGCAAAATGAGGTGACGAGCTTTGAGAAGTCGAGCAGCAGTTCTTTTTCGTCGAGGTTTGTGAACGATTTGGTACGGAAATATGTTTCGCCGCCTTCAAAGTAGATGAAGCCGACCGAAATGCAAACTATTTTTCCAAATTCGGCAAAAATACCTGCGGTGCCGAATGTGTCGGCTGCCGTAATTGTGTCGGCGTATTTTTCGGGAGAGCGCCGGCGAATCGTTTCAAATTTTTCTTCCCACAGGTGCTGCATTTCATCGTTCAGGCTGTGGCTATCCGCTGTTTGGGGTACGGTTTCGATGTCCAAAAAAAGTATCTTTGATATGTCTTGTTGCATTGGCTGTGTGTTTGTGTGTTTGATATGGGAAATTGAATTGAATATGATTTAGCGACGACGGTTTTCTTTGAGTAGTACATTTTCGATATAGCGGGTCAGAATGTCGATTGCAATGTGGTTGTTTCCGCCTTGCGGGACAATCAGGTCGGCAAATCGTTTTGTAGGCTCGATAAATTGAAGGTGCATCGGTTTTACGGTCAGTTCATAACGTTCCATCACCATTTCGACTGTCCGTCCTCGTTCGACGATGTCGCGACTGATGACTCTGATCAATCTGTCGTCGGCGTCGGCGTCGACAAATACTTTCAGGTCGAGCAGTTTGCGCAGTTCGGGATTGCAGAGTACCAAAATGCCTTCTACGATCACCACGTGGCATGGTACTACCGCGGTTGTTTCTTTTGAACGGGTGCAGGTGAGGTAGGAGTAGACGGGTTGTTGAATGGTGTTTCCTTTTTTGAGTTCTTTGAGTTGTTTCACCAGCAGGCTGAATTCGATTGAGTCGGGATGGTCGAAGTTGATGATCAAACGTTCTTCCAACGGCAGGTGTCCGTTGTCTTTGTAGTATGAGTCTTGCGGCAGTACAACAACTTCACCCTGCGGCAGGCGTTCTATCAATTTTCGGACAACGGTTGTTTTTCCGGAACCTGTCCCTCCGGCAATACCTATAATCAGCATAGAATTTGTTTGTTATGTGTGTTTCAAATTAGTTGTTATCTTCCGTAAAGCGCTGTATCAGGTTGTATACTTTGAAAATGCCGAGTTCGCCGGCTTTACTCAGGTCGGCGAGTCCTTTTTCGTTTTCTTCGGTGAACAGATACAGCAATCCCCGATTGAAATAGGCTTCGGCAAAATCGGCGTCTTGCGCGATGGCAGCGGTATAGCTTTCGATGGCGGATTTGAATTGTTGCTGTGCAGCCAGCAGATTTGCTTTGTTGTAGTGTGCGAATGAAAAGCCGCCGTTGTCTTTGCTCAGTTCGATCGATTTGTCGTAGTCGCGGACAACCATTTCCATGTCGATTTCAGATCTGCGGTCTAATGACAACTTTTCGGTTTTATCGAGTGCGTCGGGATGGTTATTGTCGGCTTCGGCCAGTTCCAGCAACTTGTAACGGACGTTTGCCCGACAAAAATAGGCCGGTACAAAGTCGTTTTTCAATTGTATGGCTTTGTTGAAATCGTCGATCGCACTTTCGTAATCCTGAATCAGTACGAACTCTAATGCGCGTTGAAAATAGAGGTTTGCGTTGTTTGATTCCGCATCTATTTTGGCCGAAAATTCGTTTATTTTTTCAAAGTGTATGTTGATTGTGCTTTCTGTCAGCGCCGTTTCGTTGTTTGTAATCCGAAGCGGACTGTAGGAGGGGGTATACAGATTGTAGTTTTCGATTGTCACGTTGTACAGGTTGGTTCTTCTCAGTTCGTCTTCTTTTGAGTAGTATGTTAACGAGAAGTTTTTCTCGAGCAGCACGTCTGTAAATATGTTTTGTACATTTCCGCGTACCGAGCTGTCGTAGCGGCTTTCTTGAGCGCTGTTGTCGATATTTTGCGCCGCGTGACGGTTGAATACGTTCAGGGTACGGCTGTTTTGATTCCGGCGGATATTGTTGGCGATGATGGTTTCGGCGATGATGTTGTCGCCTTTTCCCTGCTGAATTGCTTCTTTGTTTTCTTCGAGTCTTTGCGCCATTTCTATGTATTTGAGATATTCCTGCTGATTGCCTAACGCTCGCTGTGCACGGGCGACGCCCGAATAGGCGGGTAAAAATGTCGGATGCCTGTCGATGATTATCTTGTAATCTTCTATCGATTGGGCGTAATTCCCGATTTCATTTTCCAAAAGCGCTTTCTGATAACGCGCTTCCATGTTGTTTGCGTCGCGTTCAACCACAAATCGTATGTCGTCCAGCGCATTGTTTGTGTCTCCCAGATAGGAGCGCAGCGCCCCTCTGTTGTAGTAGGCCAAAAGGTTGTTTTTGTCCAGTTCTATCGCGGCGTTATAGTCGGCAATCGCTTCATTGAAATTGTTTTTTTGCCGATGGATAATCCCTCTGTTGATGAAATCGCCTACATAGTTTGAGTTTCTTTCGATGGCTTCGTCATAATCGCTCAAAGCGCCGTCGAGGTCTTTTTTCTGCAATCGCAACAATGCCCGTGCGCTCCATCCCGCAGGATTTTTTTTGTCGAGTTCTATCAGTTTATCAAAATACTCTTCGGCGGCGACGGTGTCTTTTTGCGCCAGCGATAAACGTCCCAAATCATAGTAGGGCTGCACTTCTTTGGGATGGAGTTGCATGTAGTGGAGCAAATCTTCTTTCGCTCTATCGTATTCTCCCGAAAGTTCGCAGGCGAGCGCTCTGTTCGACAGTAGAAAGGCGTTCTGGGGACTGAACTCTAACGCTTTTGTGAAATCTTCGGCGGCTTGAACGTATTTTTGTAGTTTTATCCGGGTAAAGCCTCGTGTGTAATAGGCCTGTGGGGAGAAGGGGTTGCGCTGAATGGCCTCGTTACAGTCGTATTCGGCGCTTTGATAGTCGCCCAGTTGGATTTTGGCGACAGCCCGCTGCATGTATGGCTCCCATAAATAGGGCTTGACGCGGATAATATGGTTGAAATACTGGATGGAAAGCACATAGTCTTCAAAATAGAGCGCATTTTTACCTATCGCCAGAATACGGTCGGTGTTCCATTGCGCGAGCGCAGGAAGCCGACAACAAAAAATGATGATGAAAAAAATGATCTTTTTCGAAAGGTGCATTGTGTTAATTCCGGATTTCAGCGTTCAAGATGTTGATGTTAATTTTAAATGGCGATTGGAAGCAGCATTTGATTTGCTTTATCTTTCGGGGTCTAATCTCCGGCAAGTCGTATTTACGTCTCTTCCGGGAGGAATATCGAATAGTTCGGACTGAAAGTAGCCCAATTTTTTATCTTCAAATACTTTTTTCATGTAGATTGCCCAAATCGGCAGCGCCATATTTGCGCCTTGTCCTTCGGCCATTGTGTCAAAATGGATCGAGCGGTCTTCGCCTCCCACCCATACGCCCGAAACAAGCGAGGGGGTGAACCCTACAAACCAGCCGTCTGCATTATCGTTTGTCGTTCCTGTTTTTGCTCCCATTTGTGCGGTGATGCCGTATCTGAAGCGGATACGTCCGCTACCGCCGCCGTCAACAACTGCTTTCAGCATATCCAGCATTTTATATGAGGCTTCTTCGCTAAAAATTTCGTGCATCTGAGGCGTGAAGGTTTTTATGACGTTTCCGTTATTATCTTCGATGCGGGTAACGTACAGCGGTTCCACTCTGACGCCCTTATTCGGGTATGCCGTATAGGCGTCGACGAGTTCTTCAACGGACACTTCGCAAGGGCCTAAAGCCAGTGAAAGTACCGGGTCGAGTTGTCCCGTTATGCCAAACGAGTGCATCAGGTTCACCAGCGATTGAGGTGTAAAGAGACTCATCAGGTAGGCCGAGATCCAGTTGTTTGACGTTTGCAGCGCCCATTTTAACGAAACGACTTCGCCGATTCTTTCGCGTCTTGAGTTTCTCGGCGACCAGGTCGTTCCACTTTCGGTATACAATGTAATTGCCTGATTTTTGACGCTGTCGCAAGGCTGCAAACCTTCTTCCATCGCCAGCGTGTATAAGAATGGTTTGACGGTGGAACCAATCTGACGACGTCCCTGACTAACCATGTCGTACTGGAACTGTTCAAAGTTCGGCCCGCCGACATACGCTTTCACATGCCCGCTCAAAGGATCTATCGACATAAAACCGCATCTTAAAAAATGCTTGTTGTAACGAATAGAGTCGAGGGGCGACATGATGGTGTCGATCAACCCTTTGTAGCTAAAAACCAACATTTCGACCGGCTCGTTAAAGCTGGCTTCGATCTGTGTAGCCGTAACGCCGGCTTGTTTCAGTTTCCGATAGCGTTCCGAGTTACGCATCGAACGGTTCATGTTGCGATTTATCTCGTCGTCTTTTGCCTTTCTTTCAAAAGGAGCGTAACCTCTTCCCGCCTTCTCTTTGAAAAAACTTTTTTGCAGTTCGCTCATGTGCTCCATCACAGCCTCTTCGGCATATTGTTGCATCCGCGAGTCGATCGTTGTATATATCTTCAACCCATCGGTGTAAATGTTGTAAGGGGAACCGTCTGCTTTTCTGTTTTTACTGCAAAATCCGTATAAGGGGTCATTTTCCCACCGCACCTTGTCCGCCCTAAAGCGTTCTTTGTCCGTATAATCTTTTTCGTTCGGTTCTTTTTTTGACAGCATCATCCGCAGGTATTCGCGGAAATACGGCGCCAGTCCCAGTTTATGGTCAACCTGTTGGTAATTCAATTCCAACGGAAGTTGTTTCAACGAATCGTATTGTTCGACGGTAATATAGTCACCTTTTACCATCTGTTTCAGCACCACGTTTCTCCGGTCTCTTGTGCGGGCATTGAAGCGTACAGGGTTGTACAACGACGGATTTTTACACATCCCGACCAGCGTTGCCGCCTGCTCGATGCTGAGATTGTCGGGCGTTGTATTGAAATAGACCTGCACCGCAGATTTTATACCGACCGCATTGTTCAGGAAGTCAAACTGATTGAGATACATCGCAATGATTTCTTCTTTTGTGTAGAGTCGTTCCAGTTTCACGGCGATAACCCATTCTATCGGTTTTTTCATTGCGCGTCCTATCAAACTTTCGGAAGCGGGCGAATAGAGCAGTTTTGCCAGTTGCTGGGTGATTGTACTGCCGCCTCCCGCTTTTCCCAGATAGACCAACGCCCGCAGCAAAGCCTTTCCGTCGACGCCCGAATGGTCGTAAAAACGTACATCTTCGGTGGCAATCAACGCATTTATGAGGTTGGGCGAGATGGCATTGAAATCGACACCTACGCGGTTTTCCTTATTTTGGAAATAATGTCCGATAATTTTTAGATCGGAAGAATAGATTTCGGTTGCGTATTTGTTTTTCGGATTTTGAAGTTCATCAATCGGGGGGAGATAACCAATGGCGCCTTTGCTGATAAGGAGAAAGAGTACAACGACAACCATTATTGCAATGGTAAAACAGACCCAGAATAGTTTTAAAAATTTTGAACGAAAAGCGCTTTTATTCTTTTTTTTACCCATAATTCATTTATAAATAATCACGACGCACAAAAATAGTATTTTTTTTCAATGATTCTGCACAATCCGCATTTCGGGTTGTAACTGTTTCACGGATAGATTAAATCTGTTGTAATTATATTTGTCAGCAAGATACCACTTTCCGTTAGACGGAAGCAATCTTCCGAATCTTCTATTTTTTGATTTTCAATATATTTTTTTATGTTTTGTACACAAAAGTCATAAAACCCGGCACCGAAGTTTTCAAGCAGGTATTTTTTACTTATTCCCTCCGACGTACGTAACGAAAGCATGACGTAGTCATTATACATATCGACTTCCGTCAAATTTTCTATTTCAAAAAAGGGTTGTCTGTTTTCGACGGCGTGCGTGTATTCGCTAATAGCATTTACGTTCCACTGCCTCGAATCTATGTCGTACGAGTGTGCCGAAGGCCCGAAACCGATATACGGCGTTTGTTTCCAATAGGCGCTGTTGTGTTTTGAGCGGAAGCCTTTTTTTGCATAATTTGAAATTTCATAGGCATCAAAACCGTTTTCGCGCATCTTTTTACGTAAAAATGCAACCATCTCGATGACGATTTCGTCTGCGGTTTCGGCGATTAGTCCCTTGTGCAATTGCCTTGTCAGAAGCGTGCCCGGCTCATAGGTCAAACTGTATGCCGACAAATGGGGTACATCCAGACTCAAAAATGTCTCAACCTGTGTCTGCCAGTTTTCGAGCGTTTGAAACGGAAGACCGTAAATCAAATCGATGCTGATGTTTGAAAATCCGTTTTTTTTCGCGTTTTCGATGGATACCAATGCTTGTTCGGCCGTATGGCGCCTGTTGATACGCTTCAAATCGTCGTTTTCAAAAGATTGAACGCCTATGCTTATCCGATTGAACGGAAATTGTTCTATCTCATCGAAAAATTCCGTCGACAAATCATCGGGATTGGCTTCAAAGGTAATTTCGGGCTGCTCCGCAATTTTGAAACGGCGGAAAATCGTACTGAAAATCTTATCAAAATGAGCAGATTTAAGTAAACTCGGTGTTCCTCCGCCGAAATAGACGGTGTCGATGCGCTTGTCAGCTAAATAATTTTCCCGAAGCGCTATTTCTTTTATAAGCGCATCAATACATTCGTCCAACAAATGCGGTGCGACTTCCGTATAAAAATCGCAATAGCTGCACCGACTCTTACAAAAAGGTATATGAATATAAATCCCGGCCATTTCCGCAAAAATACGATAAAAAATTGGCGCAATTAAAAAAGTGTTATATCTTTGCGCCCGATTAACAGAACGGGATGTAGCGCAGTCCGGTTAGCGCACCTGCTTTGGGAGCAGGGGGTCGCAGGTTCGAGTCCTGCTATCCCGACGAGATGTTCAAGCTCTGATAATCAAGCGATTAAGTTTTATTATCAGGGTTTTTTTTGTCCGAATTGTTATCATTTCAGGCATAGGAGCAGCCGAGAATCCGACCAATTTAGCCCAGAAAAGCCCAATTTTGACCAAATCATTGCAAAATCATTGCAAAAAAAAACGTTAAAACATGGCATCCGTAAAATTTTATTTAGACAAGCGGTCAGTCCGGAAAGACGGCACATACCCTCTCAAGCTCACTGTTTCTCACAAAAACAAAGCCTTTCACATTTCGTTAGACATATTCATTCCGGAGGACTGTTGGGTAAACAACAAGATCGAGGGTAGCGTCAAAAACAAAAAATTCCTCAACAGTTACATCATGTCCCGTTACTCCGGTATAGAGAATCACCTCTTCACATTAAAACATCAGGGGAAGTTAGCATGTATGGACGTTACCGAGTTAAAAAAAAGACTTGAGAGGATGAGTAGTATTGAGCCACAAGAAGAAGAAGAATCCGTACGTGGCGAGAAGTACCTGTTTCGGCAGCACGCCGACAAATTCATTGCATCGCGTCTCGCGCCCAAGACCAGGGAAACATACAAGAGCACGCTCAGCAAGTTATCATCATTCTACAACCTCGACGAGCTCACCTTTGGAGACATCGACTACAACTGGTTAGAAGACTTTGAAGTCAAGATGCGTGCAACATGCCGGACAAACACACGTTCCATACACATGCGCAACATCCGCGCCATTTTCAGGAACGCCACCAAAAGGAAGCTCGTTTCAAAAGACCTTTATCCTTTCGAAGACTTCTCCATCAAGACAGAAGAGACCCTTCACCGCAACCTCTCGCTTGCCGACCTCATCACCATAAAAAACTACCCTGTAGAGCCTCATCAAGAGAAATACCGCGACCTCTTCATGCTCCAATTCTATTTGATAGGCATCAACACCATCGACATACTACACGTCGAGGTCATCACAAACGGGCGGCTACAATACCGTCGCGCCAAGACAGGCAAGTTATACGACATCAAGATACACCCCGAAGCCATGAAGATCATCAGCAAGTACACACCCGGCAAGAAGTACCTCCTCAACTTCCTTGACAACTACAAAAGTTACGCCGACTTCACCCACCGTTACGGTCGCAATCTCAAACAGATAGGCCCCGTCGAATGGGTCAAGTCAAAGAGCAAGAACGGGCGAGGCATAAAAAAGAAGCAATACAAGTCCCTCTTTCCCTTTCTATCATCCTACTACGCGCGTCACACATGGGCCACCATTGCTGCCGATTTAGACATTCCCGAAAAGACAATTCGCATGGCGCTTGGGCATGGGCGAAAGACAACCACCGACATATACATCAACTTCGACATCAAAAAAGTAGACGAAGCAAACAATAAAATCATCCGACACCTTCTTTCGGAAGAGCGTTCACGCCCCGCTTCATACGTTGAATAGAATTGCCGATTTGGTAGCGAAATCGATTTCGCTACCAAAACGGCAAATCAGGTTCAGACAATCATCACATCACCACGCCGTTCTCATAGGAGCCTGATGCGAATTGATTTTCTCCCTCACCACATACGGCATCGGCATTTCCTCATAGCAGACATACAAAGCGATCATCGTATTCATAATACGGTCATCATGTCTTCCCGCCTTAGCCTCCTTCTTTCCGTTCGGTTTTTCCTCAAACGTCCGCGCCTCATCCAGCGTCACCTCATCACGTTCGATATAGCCATCCTCACGAATCACAGCCTTATAATTATCCACAATCATCGTTTTCGTACTTCTATTCGTATGAAAGCCATACTTCACCGGAGCGCCCTCACGTATTTTATCCGCAGGAGTTCGGCTATACAGATTATCATAATACTCCGCAATCACCTCAAAGATAAACTCCGACTCATCATCATGCTTACTCGCCGTATCATACGTATTACATTCGACAGCCAGCAGCGCATCATCATACAACTTGGCCACCTGTGCAGCCATCCACATCGTTATATCCATATCCAGGTGTCCGTAAAACAGCGCCACCACCTCCGGCTTTCCGCCCGTCATCATCCAATAGCGGTCATACACCTTTATCACCCCATAGTCCGCCCCCTCCGACGTTCCCTTTTGAGGTTCCAGCACCACCAGATATCGATTCCTCACCCGCTGTTCCCTATCCGGGTACTCCCACACCCACAGCTTATTCATTCCACGGGTAAACCGCAGCAAGACATCGTCGCCGAGCACACACTCCGTCGCATGAACATCTGTCACCAGACGCAGATTACTCAGCACATCCTTGCGACGCTGCGAGTTGACGACAGCCTGCGACGGCGAGCACGCCGAAACTACATCACACACCGCCACGGGCAGACAGCAGCCCGGGCGAAGACGTTCCACATCATCCGAATTAAACACAGGACTCCCGCTATCGCGAAACGCCTCCATATCATCGCTTGGATACTCCTGTCGCATCAAGCTATCGCTCGGCATACCCGCTTTCGTAAAGCGATACCAGTTCAGGTTCTCAAGCGTACACTCCTTCTCCCGCCTCCACAGCGTCAACTCATAATCATTCAGCGTCGAGACAAACTCCGCAACCGTACCCTTTTTCAGGCGCCCGTTATGCAGATAATAACTGCCGTCAAACGGCATCTCATATATCTCCAACCAGAACCACGGCGCAAAAAACGGTATAAATATCGACTTCCCTGCTTTCGCCTTTTGATACTGATCATAAAAATAATCACCAACGCCGTTGGCCGTACTCTCCCTTACAATCAGCGTATCCGGCCCGTCCGTCATCGACGACACGATAGAAGCCTCCGTTTGTTCCGGACTCATTGTGACAGTCGAAGGATAAAACGCCAACTCCGACAAGTGCGCCATCTTGAAGTTCTGCGACCGGCTGCTGTCCGGATTCTCCGCCGAGCCGACGGTAATACGGCTGCCTGATTCCGGTATCACCTTTATATTCTTCATTCCACCGAACGACGAGATAGAATATTCAACACCTCCGATAGCAGGCATTTCTTTTATCGCCTTCTCATACATCGACCGGATATTCGCGGCCGCAGTCATGTCATGTGCCCATATAACGCTGTGCCAATTCTCACGATGGATCGTTTGAATCCAGCACATATATATTTGAACAAACGTCGAGAAGCCCATTTGTTTAGCCTTCACTATCTGCACATGCACCCGTTGACCCTTCCTGCGTTCCGTCTCCATAACAGCAAGCAGTCGGCGTTGAGACACCCGAAGCCGGAAGCGGACATACTGCGACAGCTTTTTATCAAGAACCTCGATACACGCCACCGCAAAAAATTCAAAATCATACTTATACCGTTCCTCACAGAGCCGCAGCCAAAACAGGTCAACATCCGTCTCCGACGGCTTTCGCTTGAGCAGCGAGCGAAGAGCGCCCGTTATCGAACCATGTTCCGTGATGAGCCGCACCCCCTTCACCTGTCGCATCTCAACCGGGAGATAGAATTTGCGCGGCTTCTTCTCCGGCACATACAACTCAAACCGCTCCCCATAGCAATTCAGCCCCGAAACAGGATCATAATCCCTGCGTTTCGACGCATTACGACAAGCATTTTCTCTTATCATAGACTCCATCATAGACCCTCTCATAGACCCTCTCATAGACGCTCTCATCACATAGTTTCAAAAAAAGCCCTGTACGGCTCAATACAGGGCTTCGGTTGTCAAACAAAAAGTATTTACAAAGAAATACTTAAGGAGCCGAATATCTTTGATAAATCGGCAAAGGCAAACCTTAAAGTTTCCAGTTCTTCATCCGTAAAGGTAGCAGGCTTTCCATTTACGATATTTCCATTTATTCGTTGAAATAGCCAAGAGTCGGTTTTTTTAAAATAATTTTTAGCAATATAAGCAACAGAGGTCGCAGGGAGCACATCCTTCATTTTTTGCCTTATACTCAATGCGGTTACTTTGACCACTGTTTCTTTTGCCGATTCTATCATTGACTGAGCAAACTTATCAGCGTCTTTTGCTATTAGTTTTTGCATGTGGGCATCAATAGCAGCGCGTTCTTTATCGGTTTTTGCATGGCAAAAATCTTCTTTCAGCTTGTTAATTTCGTGTAACATAATCTTAATTTTTATATCTCCACGAAGGGAGAGGTTTTGTTGTTAATGACCGATTTCTTTAAGCCTTTCGATTATTATATCTATTTGTTCGTCGAAGAAGGTTTTCATTTGCTCCGACCTGCATGAAACCTCTTTGTGATAAGAGAGGAAAAAAAGAAGCTCCTTTTCAAGATGCTTTTTTTCTTTTTGCATTTCTTTATTCAACATGGTAAACATCTCTTTTTGTTTGACATCGTAAAGATAATAATGATTTCCTTATTACACAACTATTCCAACAATTATTTTTCAAAAAAAAGCCCCTACTTTCACAAGCCGGGGATTCGATAAAAGAAAAAGCATACGCAATTAACCAAAAAACACAAGTCATTTCACACACCCCGACCCGCAACAGACAACTTCAATTCGGCAGTGGAGGGTGAGGGGGAAGTCTCCCCCTCGCTACAGCCCGCCGTTGGCGGTCTTCCGCTACCCCCTCTGCGGGGCTCCGCCCCGCAACGCCCCGTAAGACGGCGTGACCTTACTTAACTCATCACATTGCCCTATAGGGGCAACCTGTGCATAACCCCCTGATTCATTCGGGGTGGAAGATGACCTGCCACTCGTTTTCAACGAGGGGTTTATGGGCAAGTCGTTTCAAACGACATCCCACAACCCGCAGAGTTGAATGTGAGAAAACGGGGGATATTCATCACATAAATCAATCCGAATCACAAGAATCACAGTTCGGACAAGCAGCCGCAGCTCGGGGCGAGAGACGGGACAAACACAACAAAATCAGAGCAATCCTATAATCAAGAAAATCAAGGTTCGGACAATAGCGGAGAGGGTGCCGGGGCAACCCTCTCTTATGTCAATCCGAGGAGCTTCTTCAGATCGGTCACCGACACTTTTTTCAGATAGCCGCCACTCACGGCATAAAAAGCCTCAGCAACACCGGACCAGGGAGCCGTCAGCGCTGTACCGGAAGACGTCACCTTCAATACCTCGGAACTTCCTTGTCTCAGGTAAAAAGCTCCCTTCGATATAAGCTCGACCTCACCAAAACTGTCCGCCGAAAACAACAATTCTCCCGTCGGATAAGAAAACTGAATATAATCCGAATTCGAAAAAAGCACATAGCTATAGAGATCGCCGGACATCCGACGACGAATATGCAGCTCATTGCTATGATCGACATACACCTTATCATCGGGGCCAAGAGACATCTGGGCGTCTCTCGACTTCAGCAACAACGGCTTGTTGGACATAGGATTAATGTCTATCTGCATATTATTCGTCGAACGGATGGCCAGCTCTTCTCCCGAATAGATGCCCAGATGTGCTCCCGAACTAAGAGACACACCCCAAGAACCATTTTCAAGAAGACTCCCCCCGTTATAACCCCTATAAGAAACAGCGGAAGAGGAGGCCTCCGTCAACACATATCCCGTCGGCCCATAAAGCCTCACATAATCCGAAGAGGAGGCCTCCGTCAACACATTTCCCGTCGGCCCATAAAGCCTCACATAATCCGA
Source organism: Prevotellaceae bacterium (assembly GCA_031255055.1). GTDB lineage: Bacteria > Bacteroidota > Bacteroidia > Bacteroidales > Paludibacteraceae > JAIRTG01. The sequence continues at coordinate 1,304 of JAIRTG010000189.1, read as the reverse complement.
AGACGAATCAAGAAGCGTCTTTCCGCCCGATCGAAGCTTCAGCTTGCTGCTACCCGTCAGCGTCGTACCGCTCGGGGCATCCGAAAGAAGAGTAGCGTTACCCGAGCGATTTAAAATGTTAATATAGCCGGTTCTTCCGGTTCCGCTGACATAACTCTCCATCATCGTTACACCATCCGGACCGGAAAGACCGACATAATCCGAAGACGCCTCAAGCGTATAGCTATAACCACCGCCGGGCAACAGATGACGAATATACAGCTCATCGCCATACTCGACATGCACCTTATCATTGGGGCCAAGAGACATCTGGGCGCCTCTCGACTTCAGCAACAACTTCTTGTTGGTGCTACTTGAAACGTCTATCCGTATATCATCCATTGATAAGAGGCTCATCTCCGCGTCCGAGACAAGAGACACGCCCCACGAATCATTGGACAGCATTTCTTGCCCCATATAACCATAGAGAGCCATACTATCGGCAGCACTGTTCAGTAGATCTTCTCCATCATAATTTCTAAGAGACACACCCCAAGAACCACTTTCAAGAAGACTCCCCCCGTTATAACCCCTATAAGAAACAGCGGAAGAGGAGGCCTCCGTCAACACATTTCCCGTCGGCCCATAAAGCCTCACATATCCCGAAGACGAATCAAGAAGACTTCCCCCAGCATAATTCTTATAAGAGACAGCGGAAGGGGAGGCCTCCGTCAACACATTTCCCGTCGGCCCATAAAGCCTCACAGTTTCCAAAAACGATTTAAGAAGCGTCTTTCCGCCCGACGTAAGCGTCAAGCTGCTACTACCCGTCAGCACCGTACCGGCCGGGGTATCCGAAAGAAGAGTACCGTCACCGGAGCGACCGGCAATAAAAATAGAACTGGCACTACTGGAAATCGAATTCACCATCATTTCTTTTCCCGTCGGCCCATAAAGCACAACAGCTTCGTTACCCGCCGAAAGAAGCGTATTTCCGCCCGATTCAAGCGTCATCGCCCCTCCGGACGCAACAACAACATCACCGACATCCGTACTGATATTCACATTCGAATCCGCATACATATCTATAGAACCGTAACCCAACGATTCAAGAAGAATATCGCTGCCCGACAGCAGTTTAATTTTCCCTGCATTATCATTCGTTTTAATTTTAACATCCGTGTTTGACTCCAAGCACAACCCGTTTTCATCCAACAACACACGACTATAGACGTCCTCTATAAAAACCTTATTATCGCCGCGCAGCCCCACCTCATTCCCCGACTCAATCAAAATAGTGCCGTTCCCCGACGACAAAGTCATCT
>JAIRTG010000009.1 GCA_031255055.1 Prevotellaceae bacterium | reverse complement strand
GCTTCCGGTACGGGTCGCCTTGACCTCTGTCTGCTCTACGAAGACCGGAAATACCCCATCGAACTGAAGATAAATTACGGAGAAAAGTACCTCGAGGAGGGTCTCGAACAGACAGCCCGTTACATGAACACCCACTGCTGTAACGAGGGATGGATGGTCGTCTTCGACCGTCGTCCGTCCGTCGGTTGGGAGGACAAACTCTATATGCGCCGAGAAACCGTAAACGGTAAAACGGTTACGGTGGTGGGCGTGTAGTGATTAGTGATTAGTGATTAGTGATTAGTGATTAGTGATTAGTGATTAGTGATTAGTGATTAGTGATTAGTGATTAGTGATTAGTGATTAGTGATTAGTGATTTGCAAGTTCGCCATGTTTAATCATTAATCATTAATCACTCTTCATTCTTCATTCTTCACTATCTTCGGGGCGTTGCGGGGCGGAGCCCCGCAGAGGGGGTAGCGGAAGACGCCGTAGGCGGCTGAAGCGAGGGGGAGACTTCCCCCCCCTAATTCTCTTTCTCTTTCCGGAAGGAAGACGCCAAAGGTGGCTGTAGCGTGAGAGAGACTTCACATAGCCGTGTTGTTAATGCGGAATAAAATTCGCCTTATTTATGCGATTGATTATTGGTTTTCAGCGGGTTATTCGGCCGCCACATTTGCCTGTAAAACGAAAAATGTAGTATCTTTGCAGGGTAATTGTATGACGGACGATTTGAAATCCGAAATAAGAATATTAACAATATATAAAAGGAGGTTTTTATGATTAAGTACATTGACAGTAAAAAGATGGGACGGGGACGCCACGGATGGCTGGACAGCCATTTTCATTTTTCCTTTGCCGAATACTACAATCCCGATAACGTTCGCTTCGGAGTCCTTCGCGTATTGAACGACGATGTAGTCCAAGCGGGCGAAGGTTTCGGCACGCACCCACACAGAAATATGGAAATTATATCCTACGTTATCGAAGGGGAACTTTCTCACCGCGACAGTATGGGTAACGCTCACACGCTGACCCGCGGACAGTCGCAGTATATGAGCGCAGGAACGGGTGTAACCCATAGCGAATACAACCACACGGACGGCGAACTCCGATTTGCACAGATATGGGTCTTCCCCGACAGAAACGGCTATAAGCCTAATTACGGCGATTACCGTTTTAAGCTGAAAGACAGATGCGACAAGTGGCTGCCGATAGCTACTTCTTATGACAATGCGGCAAACGACGCGCCTATAAAAATTCATGCGGATATAAATATGTATGCCACTCTGCTTTCAAAAGGAAAGCAGATAGATTTCCGGATCGGAAGCGACCGTCAGGCATATTTAGTCCTGTTTGAGGGCAAAGCGACCGTAAACGGTATCCGGCTGAATATGAGGGACGCTTTGGAAATTGTAAAGGAAGACGTAACAATTACGGCGGAACAGGATGCGCATTGCTTAATGATAGAAATGGCGTTCGACGAAGCATGTTATAAGGAGAAATACAAAGGTAATGACGAACAGTACAGGGGGGAATAAAATGAGCCGGCTGAGATAAAAAACGAATGAAGGGTCTGTCTTTCATCCGGTTTACGCCGTTCTCGTACAGGACAAACGCACGAAAATTAAATAATCAATTTTCGTGCGTTTGTCTTGTAATGCGATTTGCGCAGACTGCTATTACGGATGATAGCCCGAATCTTCAAGTATTTTCTGCGTATCGTGGGTCGACATGAGGTCGTGCAGGTCGATGTCGGTGTTATTGTTCATATAGCTTTCCACAATCCGCCAGCCTATCCATGTGCCGACTCTGCCGGGCGAATCCTGCGAAACGGAAGCGGTGAAAGGTGCGTCGTCGATGTATGTACGGATTAGCCGCGTGTCGGACGAAAATAAATCTTTCCGGTCGATAATTGCTCTCCAAATATCCCGTTCGTATTTTCCGCACCAGTCCCATTGCTCTTTGGTGTAGCCCATGATGTTTTCTTTTGCTTCGTCGGGCATACAAACAGCCGTCAGATAAAACATTTTCCCTTGAAATATCATCCGGTCGATCAGCCGGTTTTGATCGCTCCGGGATGTGAAACTGCCGAACAGAATCGCGGAAATAATCTCAACGGGAATGCTTTCAGGACGCATGTTTTGTATCAGATACCGGTATGAGACATCCTCGTAAAGAGGATAATCGGCGCCCAGATACATGTCGGCGCTTATCGCAATGATGCCGGGAGATAGAAGCATCGACCGGTAAAAACCCGATACAAAAAAATAAATATCGGGCAGGACTGTTTCGGGAAAATAATGATGAATACGGGTGTATGCGTCGGAAAGCGTCTTTTCGATATGCGCAATATCGCCGAACTTCGCCGCTACATCTCTGTTGACGCCGGCAAAAGTACTGTCCCGAAGATAGTTTTTCAGATCGTTTGTTATTGAATCGACCTCTTCCGTGTCGCGATTCAGAACGTTGTTGACAAACAGGGGGTAAAAATCAGGGTATTTTTCCTGCAGATTGGTTGTTCCGGTTTTTAAATCGGTGACGTCAAGCGTTAGAAAATCACGGTCAAAACGCTTGACGGTTACATTTATCCGGTTTTTATCCGTATCAATTTCAAATCTGTTTTTCTTGCCGCATGAACCGAGAGCGGCAACCAAAATCAGTGTGTATATCGTGTTTTTGAGATACTTCATTGTGCTTGTTTTTTGTGCTTGTTTTTTGTGTGGTTTCGTATAACTAAAAACGTGTAAAGCGACAAAATGATATTTGTTCCCTCCACACGTTTTTATCGTTCGACTGTTACAAAGAAATGTTATTTTCTATTTTTCTTCAGCGCTTTTTGCTGTTCGCGCTGTGCTTTTTCGAGGCGTTCCATGAACGACGATTTTTTCGGATTTTTCTTTTTATTCTTTTTGGCCTCCATCAGTTGTGCACGTAATTTCTCTTCGTTAATCGTCGCACGGATTGCGTAGGTCTGTCCGATGGTGATTAATGATGATAAGAAATAATAATAGCTCAATCCCGAAGCGTAATTATTGAACATAAACAGGAACATCACGGGCATCAGATACATCATCCATTTCATGGCCGGCATCTGGTCGTTCGCCGACGGCTGACTCGACATGGTCAGTTTTGTTGAAATGATGTTGGTGGCGGCCATCAACAGGCAGAACAGACTGACGTGATTCCCGAAGATACTTGATATAAGCGGAATGTTTGCTTCCCAACTGATAATGGCATCGTAGGCCGACAGGTCTTGTGCCCACAGGAAACTTTGCTGGCGCAACTCAATGGAAGCGGGGAAAAAGCTGAACATGGCAAACAGTATCGGCATTTGCAAAAGCATGGGAAGACAGCCGCTCATCGGACTGACACCAACCTGACTGTACAGTTGCATGGTTGCCTGCTGACGTTCCGTCGGTTTATCGGCAGGGATACGTTTATTTATTTCGTCGATTTCGGGTTTCAAAACACGCATTTTCGCACTCGACATGTATGATTTATACGTCATCGGGAAAATGATTATTTTGATAACGATGGTCATCAGTAAAATAAT
>JAIRTG010000202.1 GCA_031255055.1 Prevotellaceae bacterium | reverse complement strand
TCTTCGGTTCGATTGGCGGGTTACAAGAATTTGTAAGCGGCTTGGCGCCGAATGAGAACAAGGCTGCGGTTGTTGTCGATCTGATTTCAAAAGAATGGTTGGGGGCTTTAGGCGGATTGTTGGCGTTATTGGGTGTCATTGCCGCTCCAATCACTTCGGGCGATACCGCATTGCGTTCCGCTCGCCTTATAGCCGCCGACTTTTTGAAATTCGACCAGCAAACAATCAAAAACCGTCTGATTATTTCCATCCCGATTTTTGCTTTATCGTTTCTCATTTTGCAAATCAACTTTGACATTCTCTGGCGTTATTTCGCATGGTGCAACCAGACGCTGGCGGTTTTTACCCTTTGGGCAATCACGGTGTATCTGGCAAGAAACCGGAAAATGTATTGGATTACGCTCATTCCGGCGCTGTTTATGACAGCCGTCTGTACGGCCTATATTCTCATTTCCCCCGAAGGTTTTGGTCTGTCGGCCCTCGTCTCCTACATCACAGCTTCCGTCGTATGCCTGTCTACATTCGCGCTGTTCGCCGTCAAGAAGAAAGTGTTTAATGGTTAGTGATGAGTGATGAGTGATGAGTGCGGATTCGCTATGATTAATCACTAATCACTAATCACTAAACACAACATACTTTCGAATCTTTTTCGTATTTTCGCTATGAATTTTTATTGAAGAACGCAATGAATGAGTTGATCGAAAAAAACAAAAGCAAAATTATAGCTGTTTGCAGACAGCAACATATTCTTACGCTCTGTGTGTTTGGCTCGGCGCTTACCGATAAGTTTAACACCGACAGCGATATTGATTTGCTGGTATCGTTTGAGCCGTTGGATTTTGGCGAGTATACGGATAATTATTTTCAAACGGTCGAACGTTTTGAGCAAATTTTTAGTCGCCCCGTCGATTTGGTAACGGATAAATCGTTGGGAAATCCCTATTTTATCCATTCGATAAACACAACAAAAAAACAGATTTATGGCTGATAAAATTAAAAAATACCTGTTCGACATTCACGAAGCAATCCTTTCCATCGAAAGTTACCTCGGCGAAAAGTGTGACTTTTATGTTTATCAGCAAAACAAAATGTTGCGCAGGGCGGTCGAACGTGAATTTGAAATTATCGGCGAAGCAATGAATAAACTCGACGACATTGACCCTAATTTGCCGATCTCGTCAAAAAAACTGATAATCGGAATGAGAAACAGAGTTATTCATGGCTACGACAGAATTGATGATGGAATCGTTTGGGGTGCGATTGTCCGTCATTTACCAATTCTGAAAAAGGAAATAAACGATATATTAAATACATGAACCCATGTTTTATCGTTCACAAACAAGCATCACATCCATCCTCCCAATCAGCCGAATCACAAGAATTACTTCCCACTCGCACGGATTCGGAATTCCCAACAAGCGAAAGAATGAAGAATGATGAGTGCGGATTCGCTATGATTAATCACTTTCATATAACGACCCTGTAACTATCTGCTATGAATAGTATTTGCATGGCTGCGCCGAGAGTTATTCTTTTTTTTTGCACTTGACAAAATAGAGAGGGGGACTAATCACTAATCACTAACCACTCATCACTATAACCACTGTCTTACGGGGCGTTGCGGGGCAGCGCCCCGCAGAGGGGGTAGCGGAAGACCGCCAACGGCGGGCTGAAGCGAGGGGGAGACTTCCCCCCCCTAATATTCTTTCTCTTTCTCTATCTCTTTCTTCAAGGAAGACGCCGTAGGCGGCTGAAGCGAGGGGGAGACTTCCCCCACCCTAATTCTGTTTCTCTTTCTTGCATTTAATCTTTGGCTGCAAAGCGCTGTCTTCTTAACCGATTTTCGCCGATAATCGGAAGATTTTGTACATTCGACGAAAAAAAAAGAGTTACTCGGCTTACTTTTTTTTCAAATTCGGGCGGTATTCGGAAAATTTTACCCCGAAAAGAAAAAAATTTATCCGCCGAAACAGATCATTTTAGCCCAATTTCGGGCGATAGTCGGTATGATTTCACGCCTTAGTCACAAAAGTACGCCGCCCGTCACAGTCTTTTTTGACATTCTTTTCGGCAACATAAATTTGCAACACAATTGCAACGGCAAAATACAAATTGTCATTGCGCTTTCTAAACTTTCTAAATTTGTCGGACATCTCGCTGTTATCGGTCAATCGGCATTAACACAGATGGCATACCTGAGACTCGTTTCGATAGAAGCGCAAAAGGTATAACATTCGGATGACGGAACGGCCGTTTCCGACAGTAATAAGGAACTGTATAAACTAAAAAAACGAATTATGAATTTGAGATTTACAAGAACAATCCTACTGGTAACCATCCTGATTTTTGCACTGCCGTCGCAGGCGCAAATAGTGATCGGATCGAACGAAACGCCTGTCAAAGGAGCTTTACTGCAAGTGAAAGATAAAACCGGCGTTACCGACGATAGTGAAAATGCGGCAAAGGGAATCGTTTTTCCCCGGGTGAGACTGGAACAAAAAAATCAGCTCTATCCGATGCTAAAAAATGATCCCGACTATCCCGGCAACAAAGCTGCGATTGATAAGCAGCACACCGGAATGTTGGTTTATAATACCTACGAGTCGCCGTCGAGTGTTACCGACAAAAATCTTATCTTCAAAAAAGGGGTCTATGTCTGGACGGGCGCCGACTGGTGCAGTATTGCCGAGTCGAACAGGGTGAGCAACGGACTCACATTTGCCGACGAACAAGTGATGTGGGGAGGCAGTCTGACCGAAAATACGACGATTACGGCAGATAATAAGAACCTGATTTTCGATCTAAAAAACGTGCCCGCTGTGCGCACCCGCGGATTGATGATCAAAGGATTGACCGAACAGGCACATTCCGTCGCTTTGGTGGCCGATGCGGAAACCGGAAAGGTTGGTTTATCTCCGGTGATCCCGGCCAAGCTGGCGTTTATCCAGTCGGGGACGGAAACCCGTAATCCGTCGGCGATCAATCAGGCCGGGGTCGGATACTGGGTCGTACCCTGGTCGGCCGCCGATGTGGTGACCAACAACGGTGTGGTCGAATTTAATCCGGCCGACAATTCGTGGACAATGACCCTCAATGCGATGGTCGAACTGAGCGGCATGGTCGGATATATCGGTCGGAGCGGCACCGGCATGGTGGTCATCAATTCGACCATCCAAATCAAAAAGGCATCCGGTCCCGATGCCGGCGTGTGGAAAGACTATTCATCGGTTCGGGGCGTCTATCAGGGAACCGTCAATGCCTATCGCAACACGTTGAACATTCCGCCGGCTATGGCCGACCTCAAAGAGGGAGATGCCATCCGGTTGATACTGGCAAGAGCGCCGGATATGGATCATCCCGGCACCGCTTTTTTGGGAGATCCGCATCTTGTCGGAGGCGCTCCTCAGCCGTCGAACGGCGTTGTGAGGCCATACGGCACACAATTTTCTAAAATGTTGAAAATTATAGTCCAATAAAAAAAAACATTGAGTACTTGTTTTATTTTCTTTTAATAAAAATCTTTGGTTTTCATTTTTTAAACTGTATGAATGGAATCAACTATTTCGTTTGAGATTACGTCACTTTTGTTTCAATTTGTATTTGTACTTGGCTGTGAAGCCCGGTAGAGATAAAATGTCTATTGAAAAATAGTCCTGTTTGTTTACTAAACGATGCGGATAGCGTTTGATTCTCAATTATCAACTCTCCCGCGAAGGCTTTGGGTCTTGTACCCAGAGCCTTTTTTTTGTTTAGCGATGAGTGGCTAGTGTTTCGTGTTTAATCATAGCGAATCCGCACTCATCACTCATCACTAAACACGAACGTCGGTCATCCTTCAAGAAAGATAAAAAGAAAGAGAAAGAGATTTAGTGGGGGGGGGAAGTCTCCCCCTCGCTTCAGCCGCCTACGGCGTCTTCCGCTACCCCCTCTGCGGGGCGCTGCCCCGCAACGCCCCGAAAGACAGTGCTACACCCCCGAGCGTCGCTCGGAGCACAATCCGCGTCTCTCTCGGAGCATGCTCCGCGTCTCTCGAAGCATGCTCCGTGTCTCTCGAAGCATGCTCCGCGTCTCTCGAAGCATGCTCCGCGTCTCTCGAAGCATGCTCCGCGTCTCTCGAAGCATGCTCCGCGTCTCTCGGAGCATGCTCCGCGTCTCTCGGAGCAT
>JAIRTG010000085.1 GCA_031255055.1 Prevotellaceae bacterium | reverse complement strand
CCTTCTTTCGGGTCAACAATATACTGTACGCCTTCCAGCGTACAGTACAGCACATAATACCTACCTTCGGCATTCAACCGGTCGGCCAGATCTTTCAGGTAAGTTGTTTTTCCGCTTTGGCGGGCGGCGTGGATGACGAAGTATTTTTTAGTGTCGATCAACTGCTCCACACCTTGCAGGCGTGTGGCTGCATCTATCATATAATGCTCTTCTCGGTTACATGGGCCGGCGGTATTAAATTCTCTCATGGCTGTCTGTTTTTATGAATAAGTTGTGGAAAATAAACGAAATAGCGACACAAAGTTCATCATTCTTTTCGATTCACCAAAATGAGTCAATAAATTAGTTGTTTTGCATGACTCGGCAGAAGCACAACGACTAAATTTTTTGAACAACAGATACCGTTCCGTCGGCAGGCAGGAGGCGGTCGTTTCGGAGAGGGATGTTACTCGTGGCTGCCATTTTGTCTCTTTTAGCGAGGACGTTGTCAGTAAAAGCGAGGACGTTGTCAGTAAAAGCGGGGACGTTGTCAGTAAAAGCGGGGACGTTGTCAGTAAAAGCGGGGACGTTGTCAGTAAAAGCGAGGACGTTGTCAGTAAAAGCGGAAACGTTGTCAGTAAAAGCGAGGACGTTGTCAGTAAAAGCGGGGACGTTGTCAGTAAAAGCGAGGACCGAGTATAGTGATTAGTGTTTAGTGTTTAGTGCAGATTCGCTATGATTAATCGCTAATCACTGTCTTACGGGGCGTTGCGGGGCAGCGCCCCGCAGAGGGGGTAGCGGAAGACCGCCGCAGGCGGGCTGTAGCGAGGGGGAGACTTCCCCCCCCTAATTGTCTTTCTCTTTCTTCAGGGAAGACGACTGGGGTATCATGTTGCGATACTCCGACGGAATCGTCATTCAGTTTACCGCATAAAAACAAAAATATGACATAGTAATTAAAATCAGCGGCCGTTTTTGTGCCTCTACAGCGCCGATAGCGGGGTTTTTCTACCTTTGCACATGAAAACGATGAGCGCTGCAACGAAATTCAAATAGTGTCGATGTCCGACAATGTGTGTTGTGGTTTCGCTCCGAATACCCGGAACCGATGACAAAGAAGAGAAGATATTCCGACACAAAAAAAAATAAACCTGTCTCGAAGCCCGCCGGCGATCCTCCGAAAATAAAACCGGCTGCGCCCAAAAGACAAAATGACGCAGAAGAAGATGCCGATGAGCATATTTAAAGATATTCGGTGAATAGAAGTTATCATCTTTAGTAAGAATATATTTATAAAAATAGAACACAAAAACAGTTTTATTCATTTTAGTTCGGTTTGAGAAAATAGAATTAAGATAACCATGAGAGTCATTGTTTAATTGGAGAGATCGCCAAAGATTTGGCGATCTTTTCTCGTTCATGGCAATTAAAAATGATTATTTTTGACTAAAAAAGCATTTGTCGAAAAACTCAACGGAAAAAAATATTTATCTTTGGCTCCTCAAACGCAAATAAAATCAACAAGATGGAAGAAAAAGATTTATTGATTTATGAAGATGACGAGGCTGTAAAATATATTCTCGAAAATGTACCCGATGCCTACAAAGGCAAAATTACCTGCGAAAAAGTGGAATATGTATTGGAATTGGTGTATCAGTACTACGAAAAGGAAGGACTGATTCAGGAAGATGCTGCGGAAGAAGCGGATATTGATGAAGCGGATATGTTTGAGTTCATTTGTGAAGCCGCCGATACCGATAAAATAGAGATCCCCGATGACGAAGTTGATGTTATTTTGAATGGCGAGTTTGAATACGGAAAGTCAATCGGAGTGTACGAAGAAGATAGTGAAACCGGCAAATGATGTTCCGCCTTTTCTATATTCTTGTCTGGCTACTCGCTCTGATCCCGTTAAGACTGCTCTATTGCTTGTCCGACTTGCTTTTTATTCCGGTCTATCTGAGCGGATACCGAAAAGAGGTCGTCCGCAGGAACCTCAGAAATGCCTTCCCCGAAAAACGTGTCAAAGAATTGCGGAAAATAGAGCGGCGCTTCTACCGCTATTTCTGCGATTTGCTGATGGAAGACCTTAAATTGATCCATCTAAGCGAAAAACAAATCAAAAAACGCATCGTATTCAAAAACAAAGATGCCGCTATTGAGCAGTATCAATTGGGCAAAAGCGTGATGCTCTACACCTCACATTATGGAAACTGGGAGTGGAATGCTGCTTTTTCGCTCCACCTGCCGAAAGAACGTCCTGTTTACCAGGTCTACAAAAGTTTAAAAAATAGGCATTTTGATAAGTTCATGTACGGCATCAGGCGGAAATTCGGCGCGGAGAATGTCGAGAAAAAAGACTTGATGCGAAAAATGATAAGCCTGCGAAAAGAGGGTCGACTGGGAATGTTCGGCATGATTTCGGACCAGTCGCCGTCGGCTAACCATATCCGCTATTGGACAAAATTTCTAAACCAGTACACCCCCTTCCTGGACGGAACCGAACAATTGGCGCGGAAATTTGATTATCCTGTCTTTTATGTCCGTCTCGTAAGAAAACGCCGGGGCTACTATGAGTGCCAGATAGAGCCTATCGAACTGAAACCGGCGGAGACAACTCAGTTTGAAATTACTGAAAAGTACGCACGTCTCCTCGAACAAGACATTCGGAACGCACCGCAATACTGGCTCTGGAGCCACAGACGCTGGAAATATGCCGGCCTGTACGAACAAATACACCAATGACGTCCGTTGTTATCCTAAATTGGAACGGCGTAAATTATCTTCGCCGCTTCCTGCCTGCTCTGATTGAACACACGACGCATCCCGAAGTGGAAATCGTTGTGGCCGACAATGCTTCTGTCGACGATTCACTGCATTTTTTGCACACCGAGTACCCGAAAATAAAAACAATCGGCTTAGATAAAAACTACGGATTTGCCGGCGGCTACAACAAAGCGCTGAAACAATTGAAATCGGAATACTACGTATTGTTGAACTCCGATGTAGAAGTAACTCCGGGATGGCTCGATACATTGTCGGAGCAGATGAAAGCTCATCCTGAAATAGCTGCCTGTCAGCCTAAAATCCGCTCATACGACCGGAAAGGGTGTTTTGAACATGCCGGAGCTTCGGGTGGATTCATTGACAGATATGGCTATCCGTTCTGTCGGGGCCGGATTTTTGACACCACAGAAGAAGATCGCGGTCAGTATGACGATAAGACGGAGGTCTTTTGGGCAACCGGCGCCTGCCTGATGATTCGTGCGGATAAATTTTGGGAAGTAGACGGTTTCGACGAAGCGTTCTTCGCCCACATGGAGGAAATCGACCTGTGCTGGCGACTGCAAAACAAGGGATATAAGATATTTTGCTTCCCCGAAAGTTGCGTTTACCATGTCGGCGGGGGGACGCTGGATGCCGGTAATTCGTATAAGACATTTCTGAATTTTCGAAACAACCTGCTGATGCTGTACAAAAATCTGCACGGAACAACACGTACGAAAACACTGTCTGTCCGCCATGTCTTTGATATGACCGTTGTCTTTCGGAACCTGTTGAAGGGAGATGTTCAAAATGCGAAAGCGGTGTTAAGCGCCCGTCGCGAATATAAAAAGATGCGGAAATTGTATGATGTAGACCCGAAATCCGCACGGCCTTCCACCGTCTTAACGAAAAATATCTATCCGAAAAGCATCGTAAAAGCCTATTATTTACAAAACAAAAAAACGTTTGCTTCGCTAATACCCAACCGATAGTCCGAAGTAAACAGTGATTAGTGACTTCGTGCGGCAACGTCATCTAAAAATAGCGCTTAGAAAGAACGTTTTTTCGCCTGACGCCAATCACCAATCACCATTACTCCCTGCAATTTCATTCTATCGAAGCCAGTATATCGACCAGCCAATCCCATGTTTTTTGGGTTGAAGGGATGTTCAGCTTTTCGTCGGGAGAGTGTACGCCCCGCATGGTGGGGCCAATGGAAATCATGTCCAAATGCGGATACTTTTTCAGAAACAGACCACATTCCAAACCGGCGTGTATCGCACGGATTTTGGGGTCTTCTTTGTAGCGCTTTTTGTAACTGTCGCTTGCAATTCTCAATATCTCCGACTTGAGATTCGGCTGCCAGCCCGGATAGCCGTCGCCGTGGGTAACAGCGGCTCCCGCCAATTTCAACGCCGACTCAACCTGATATGCAATATCGTATTTTGCCGATTCGATTGAACTTCTTTGACTGGTGTTTATCTCAATGGTATTGCTGCCTTTCATCTTTACCGAAGCCAGATTTGTAGATGTTTCCACCAACCCGGGCATGTCGAAACTCATCGCTTTTATGCCGTGAGGACAAACATACAATCCCATTAACAATCTGTCCGATGTTGCTTTATCGATAACCGTTTCGGGCAGCGCAACCGATTCCAATTCTATTTTTAAATTCGGCTCGCGGTCGCCAAACTCATTCTCCAAGATGGAAGCAAATAGATTTATTTCCGCCCGCAATTTTTCTTTGTAATCATCGGGCACACAAACAACGGCTGTTGCTTCGCGCGGAATGGCGTTGTGCAGATTTCCGCCGTTGAAACTGCTTAGACGCAAATCGGTTCGGGCGTTAGTCATCCACAGAAAACGATTCAGTATTTTGTTCGCATTTCCCAATCCCTTGTCAATATCGTCGCCCGAATGTCCCCCCTTCAGACCCCTTACGGTAATCGAACATCCAAAGTAGTTTTGAGGTGTTTTTTCAGGAGTGTACGTTATTTTCCCCAGTGTGTCGATTCCACCGGCACAACCTACGAAAATTTCGCCGTCATCCTCAGAATCGAGGTTGATCAGTATGTCTCCCGAGAGGGATTTCTCATCCAATGCGAAAGCGCCCGTAAGCCCGGTTTCTTCGTCAACCGTAAACAAACATTCCAACGCGGGATGTTTCAGGTTTTCGTCCGTCAGTACGGCCAGCGCCATTGCGACGCCTATGCCATTGTCGGCGCCCAGCGTAGTCCCTTTTGCTTTAATCCAGTCACCGTCGATGTATGCCTGAATCGGGTCTGTGTCGAAATTAAATTCCACATCGGCATTTTTCTCGGCAACCATGTCAACATGCGCCTGTAGGACGACTCTTTTGTGATTTTCATAACCCGCAGTCGCCGGCTTTGAAATAATGACGTTTTGAACGTTGTCTGTCTTTATTTCCAGTCCGTTTTTTTCGGCAAATGCTTTCAGGTATTCAACAATTTTACCTTCGTTTTTTGAAGGGCGCGGAATCTGTGTGATTTCATAAAAATAATTCCACATTCTTTTTGGTTCAAGATTTTTCATATAGCTGCTTTTTTTTAGTGTAAGTACGATTTTGACAAATTGATTTGACAAAGGTAGGGAAAAGGCCATGATTATAAGAATCCTGAAATCTTTTGTTTCCTCGAAACATATTTCGCTGACAAACTGTTAGTGAAAACAAAAATTAATCGTACTTCGCAATTTGAATCCGGTCTCTTTCATTTCAATACTAACAAAAAAGACGTACTTTTGCGACCGGATTCATCAAACTAAAAACAATATAATTATGGTAAGTTACAAAGAACTCGGTTTGGTTAACACCAAAGAAATGTTTCGTAAGGCGATGGAAGGCAAATATGCCATTCCGGCCTACAACTTCAACAATATGGAACAAATGCAGGCAATTATTTCGGCCTGCGTCGAAACAAAATCGCCTGTTATTTTGCAAGTATCAAGCGGTGCGCGTAAATATGCCAATCAAACACTGCTTCGTTACATGGCGCAGGGAGCAGTACAGTATGCCAAAGAATTGGGCTACGAAATTCCCGTGACGCTTCACTTAGACCACGGTGATACCTTTGAACTTTGCAAAAATTGCATTGATATGGGCTTCTCGTCGGTAATGATTGACGGTTCGCATCATTCTTACGAAGACAACATCGCATTGACAAAAAAAGTGGTGGAATACGCACATCGGTTCGATGTGACGGTCGAAGGCGAACTGGGCGTTCTGGCAGGTGTTGAGGACGATGTGGCAGCCGAACATCACACCTATACACGCCCCGAAGAAGTGATTGACTTTGTTTCACGTACAGGCGTTGATTCGCTGGCCATTTCGATCGGCACTTCGCACGGAGCAAACAAATTCAAACCGGAACAATGTACCCGCGACGAAAACGGCATCCTGATTCCTCCCCCGCTGCGCTTTGACATTCTGGAAGAAATCGAAAAACAAATACCGGGATTCCCCATTGTGTTACACGGCTCATCATCGGTTCCGCAAGAGTATGTGAAAATTATCAATCAATATGGCGGCGCACTAAAAGATTCCATCGGTATTCCCGAATCGCAACTGCGCAGAGCGGCGCAATCGGCCGTATGTAAAATCAACATCGACTCCGACGGACGCCTGGCAATGACGGCCAAAGTGCGTGAAGTATTTGCAAATCAGCCGGCCGAATTTGACCCGCGTAAATACTTAGGCCCCGCCCGCGACGAGTTGAAAAAAATGTATATGCACAAAAACGAGCATGTATTGGGAAGCGCCGGAAAGGCATAATGTCATCAGGCTTTCATGTTTATTTAATAGAAGCTTGCCTGTTATTATCAGCGCAAGCTTTTTCTTTTGTATAATAAGCCTTTCGTCCGCAACACATCATTGGGCAACAAGCCGGAAAGACAAACCTCCTTGCAACTTCAGAACTAAAATATTACATTTGTACTCATCTCTTTGCTGCTGTTTTAAAGCGGCGGGATTTATATTATTTACAAACTAACACAAAAAAACGAAAATCTATGTGGCTAATTAATTCCCCTGTCGGGAGAAAGTTCGTGATGGGTATCACAGGAGCGGCTCTTGTGTTATTCCTTCTGTTCCACAGCATGATGAATGTTGTGGTACTGTTTTCGGAAGAGGCCTACAATGCCGTTTGCGCCTTTTTGGGCGCCAACTGGTATGCGGTCGTTGCAACGATGGGTTTAACGGCATTAGTGGGTATCCACTTTTTGTATGCGGTGATTTTGACGTTTCAAAACCGGCGTGCGCGGGGTAAAGACAAATACGCCGTCACAACAAGGCAAGAAGGAGTTGAATGGTCGTCGAAAAACATGTTCATTCTCGGCCTTGTCATCTGCTGTTTTCTGGTACTTCACCTGTATCAGTTCTGGGCGAAAATGCAATTTGTAGAACTGACACATCTGGGCGACGTCGAAAAGGCGGCCGACGGCGCCTACTGGATTAATTTCTATTTCAGGCAACCGCTTTACGCCATTACCTACATCGTGTTGCTTGCAGGACTTTGGTTTCACCTGACACATGGCATTTGGAGTGCGATGCAATCATTCGGACTAAGCAATAAAACGTGGCTACCACGTTGGAAATCTATTTCGAATATTGTGTCGACAATCATCATTGCACTGTTTATGGCTGTTCCCATAGTCTATCTTATCAAAAGCCTTATCGGGTAACGAAATGTTTAACTTATTAATGTAAAAAATTATGATGCAAGAACAAGCAACAGCCAAAGGAACAGCAATAGATGCGAAGATCCCGGAGGGGCCATTGGCTGAAAAATGGACAAATTATAAGAATCACCAGAAACTGGTCAACCCTGCCAACAAACGCCGTTTAGACATCATCGTTGTCGGAACAGGTTTGGCCGGCGCTTCCGCCGCCGCATCTTTGGCCGAAATGGGATTCAATGTGCTGAACTTCTGTTATCAGGACTCTCCGCGTCGCGCACACTCAATTGCCGCACAGGGAGGTATAAATGCAGCAAAAAACTATCCGAACGACGGCGACTCTGTTTACCGCCTGTTTTACGACACGATAAAAGGAGGCGACTACCGCGCTCGCGAAGCAAACGTATATCGCTTGGCGGAAGTATCGAACAGCATCATCGACCAGTGTGTTGCACAAGGCGTACCTTTCGCACGTGATTACGGCGGATTGTTAGACAACCGTTCGTTTGGCGGCGCACAAGTTTCGCGTACTTTCTACGCACGCGGACAAACAGGACAACAATTGCTGTTGGGCGCCTATTCAGCACTCAGCCGTCAGATTGGCAGAGGAGCCGTGAAACTATACGCCCGCCACGAGATGCTCGACGTCGTGATTATCGACGGTCGTGCACGCGGCATCATCGCCCGCAACCTGGTTACGGGAAGAATCGAACGATTTTTTGCCCATGCAGTAGTAGTCGGTTCTGGAGGGTATGGCAATGCGTTTTTCCTGTCGACAAACGCGATGGGTTCAAACGGCTCTGCCGCTATTCAGATGTATAAAAAAGGAGCCTATTTTGCAAATCCCTGTTATGCACAAATCCACCCCACCTGTATTCCCGTTCACGGCGATTATCAATCGAAACTGACCCTGATGTCCGAATCACTTCGTAACGACGGGCGGATATGGGTGCCCAAGAAAAAAGAAGACGCAGAAGCCATCCGTGCGGGTAAACTGAAACCCACGGCAATAAAAGAAGAAGACCGCGACTATTATCTCGAACGCCGTTATCCTGCGTTTGGTAATCTGGTACCTCGCGATGTAGCTTCCCGCGCCGCGAAAGAACGCTGTGACGCCGGTTTTGGAGTCGGTTCCACCGGTTTGGCGGTTTATCTCGATTTTGCCGACGCAATCGCACGTTTGGGAGAAGACGTAGTACGCGCCCGTTACGGAAACCTGTTCCAGATGTATGAAAAAATCGTAGACGATAATCCCTACAAAACGCCGATGATGATTTACCCCGCCATCCACTACACAATGGGTGGAATCTGGGTCGATTATGAACTGCAAACCTCCGTAAAAGGCTTGTTCTGCATCGGCGAAGCGAATTTCTCCGATCACGGAGCAAACCGTCTGGGCGCTTCGGCGCTGATGCAGGGACTGGCCGATGGCTACTTTGTGCTGCCATACACGATTCAAAACTACTTGGCAGACCAGATTCAGGTACCTCGCATGAGTATCGATCTCCCCGAATTTGAAGAAGCCGAAAAAGCCGTAAACGACAAAATCGACAAAATCATGTCGATTCGAGGCAATCGTTCGGTCGACTCCATCCACCGCGAGCTCGGACTGGTTATGTGGGACTTTGTCGGGATGGCACGCGACAAAGAAGGCTTGCGGCAAGCCGTCGAAAAAATCAAAGACATCAGGAAAGAGTTTTGGGCGAATGTATATGTACCCGGCAAACCCGACAGCCTGAATGTAGAGTTGGAAAAAGCGCTTCGTTTGGCCGACTTTATCGAAATCGGCGGTTTGATGGCACGCGACGCACTGCAACGCGAAGAATCCTGCGGCGGACATTTCCGTATTGAATATCAGACGGAAGACGGCGAAGCGCTGCGCGACGACAACCATTTCTCTTTCGCCTCCTGCTGGAAATACACGGGAGAAGACAGCGAACCCGAAATGTTGAAAGAAATGCTTGATTACGAATTTATCAAACGTCAACAACGGAACTATAAAGCATAAACGCCGCCGTCCCCCCAAGAGGGATTCAAGGTCGGCATCCTGTGCAACCAAAAAAAAAAAAGTAGAACTAACTTTCAAAAACCTTCCTTTCGGGGAAGTTGGGAGGAGTAAATAATGGAAAAAACGATTAACATAACGCTAAAAGTTTGGCGTCAAGCCGGCCCGAAAGCTCCGGGTCGATTCGAGACGTATAAGTTAGACAACATATCTGTCGATGCGTCCTTTTTAGAAATGATCGACATATTGAACGAAAAACTGGTAGGCGAGCACAACGAGCCTATAGCCTTCGATCACGACTGTCGAGAAGGCATTTGCGGCATGTGCAGCCTGTACATCAACGGACACCCGCATGGGCCGGACACGGAAATCACCACCTGTCAGTTACACATGCGCAAATTCAGCGACGGCGAAACAATCACCATCGAGCCATGGCGTTCGGCCGGTTTCCCGGTCATCAAAGACTTGATGGTCGATCGCGGAGCGTACGACAAAATCATTCAGGCGGGAGGATTTATATCGATAAACACAGGCGGAGTGCCCGACGGCAACGCCCTTCCGATACCCAAGCCACACGCCGACGAAGCGATGGATGCAGCAGCCTGTATCGGTTGCGGCGCCTGTGCAGCCGCCTGTAAAAACGGTTCGGCGATGCTATTCGTAGCGGCCAAAGTGAGTCAATTAGCGCTCTTACCGCAAGGTCAGATCGAACGTAAAGCACGAGCAAAAGCGATGATAGCCAAAATGGAAGAGTTAGGTTTCGGCAACTGCACCAATACCGGCGCCTGCGAAGCCGAATGTCCGAAAGCCGTTTCGATTTCGCACATAGCCCGTCTGAACCGTGAGTTTCTCAGCGCAAAATTTGCCGACTGATTCAACCTCACACCAACAAAAGCAAGCCGGAGATGAGCATCATTCTTCGGCTTTCTTTTTTACAGGCTACGAATTGCGAGCCGCAAGTCCCCCTCATGTTCAACCGCAGGGATACTCATAACTTCGATTCGGGAGGCAGTGAAGTTTCCCTTCGCTACAATTCGCAGTTAGCGTCTTTTTTGAAGAAAGAGAAAGAGAAAGACAATTAGGGGGGGGAGTCTCCCCCTCGCTACAGTCCGCCGTGCGGTCTTCCTTGAAGAAAGAGAAAGAGAAAGACAATTAGGGGGGGGGGAAGTCTCCCCCTCGCTTCAGCCCGCCTGCGGCGGTCTTCCGCTACCCCCTCTGCGGGGCGCTGCCCCGCAACGCCCCGTAAGACAGTGATTAAATAGTGTTTAGTGATTAG